>CBEPPX010000059.1:0-8418 GCA_965511205.1 uncultured Ignavibacteriales bacterium
TACAAAAGTACTTACTAATAAAATATAAAAAACCCCACCAACTTTCATTGATGGGGATTCTTATTAATTTGTGAATTTCTATTCTTACTTCATCAACACCATCTTTTTGGTTTCAATAAACGAACCCGCTTGTATTCTGTAGAAATAAACACCGCTTGTTAACCCATCACCCTTAATTTTAACTTCATAACTCCCTCCTGGTTTAAATTCATTTACAAGCGTACTTACTTCTTCACCAATAGAATTAAAGATGCTGAGTTTCACAAATCCGTCTGAAGGAATTGAATATTTAATTGTAGTGGTTGGATTAAATGGATTCGGATAATTTTGGTGGAGTTTAAAGTTTTCAACTATTAAATCTTTTTCATTATTACTGCTGGTAACCGTGCTCAAATCTATTTCAAACAAGGATCTTCCATGAGTTCCTGCAACAAGTTTGTGAGTAGGTTGATGATAATTAATATCAAACACAGGTGAATTTGGAAGACCAGTTCCTAAAACATACCAACTGATTCCAAGATTTTGTGTGAAAAATACTCCGGCATCCGTTCCAACATAAAGTGTGCTGTCATCATCATATTCAATAATTATCGAATTTACGGGAATGTCCGGAAGATTCCCACTAATATCATCCCAGGTATTACCGTAGTCTATTGTTCGGAATACGTGAGGAGTTGTTTCATCAAGATTATATCCACTAATTGTAACATAAGCCATTGCTGGTTCTCTTTTATCTGCAAGGACATCGGTAATATACCTTTGCGGTAAAATTCCTGTTCTGTCTTCCCAGCTGGATCCGGAATTAGTTGACACAGATAATTTTGCATCATCGGTTCCAACATAAATTACCCTTGTAATATTATCACTCTCAACTGCGGATGTAACACAGGTAATTGTCCCCATTCTACCATTTGGACCTCTCGTAAGATCAGGGCTGATAACTTCCCAGTTACCTGCTCCATTTACAGTGCGATGCAACTTGTAAGTTCCAAAAAAAAGAATATTAGGATCCTGTACATCAAGCACATATGGAGTTGACCAATTCGTTCTGCTGAAATCTATTCCGTTGCTGACATTATAATTCCAGCTCTGTCCTCCATTTGTGCTTTTACCTAATCCTCCCCACTGAGATTCGGCATAAACAATACTAGAGTTTGTATAATCTACTTTTGTATGGAAACCATCACCGCCATAAATATGATCCCAGTTATTAATTGTTCCGTCAGATTTTAATGTGCCATTATCTTGCGTGCCGCCGAGTTTAATTTCGGGTTGAAGGTAATCGATTTCGGATGCATAGAATTGTGATATAGGTAAATCGTATGATTTTGTCCAAGGAGCCCCACCGGCATTTGTATTAAACATTCCGCCATCATTTCCAACAATCAAATTGTCTTGGTTTAATGGGTCAATCCACATTGCATGCTGATCGGGATGCTGTTCATCAAAAGAACCGGAATAAGAATTAGTTATGTTCTGCCAATTGCTTCCTCCGTTAGTTGATTTAAATAAATCAATATCAGCACAGTAAACTAAATTATGGTCGTTCGGATCAACTTCAAGCAATCCAAAATACCATCCAAAACCTGAAAATTCAGAGGGAAGAATTCCAGAGGGCATTTGAGCCCAAATATTTCCTTTATCTGTTGATCTGTAAAACCCATGAAAAGTATTATCCGATCCATTAGGAGATGATGCCTCTTTATATAGAGCATAAACATAATTTGGATTGCTTGGTGCAACAGCAATACTTATTCTTCCTATTACCGGATTTGGTGAAGGAAGACCATTTAAAAGTTGTGTCCAGCTAGTACCACCATCAGTAGATTTATATATGCCGCTATTCACCCCTGCTGCTTTACGAAATGACGGACCTCTCAGTCGTTCCCACATTGCAGCATACACAACATTTAAATCATTCGGATCAACTGCAACATCTATAGCACTGGTTGAATCATTTAAGAATAATACTTTATTCCAGTTAACCCCAGCATCAGTTGATTTAAAAATACCTCTATCCTCACTTTTTGAATAAAGACCACCGGATACCGCAGAGTATAATATATTTGTATTCAATGGATGAATTTCAATCTCTGCTATATGTCTGGATATTTCCAAACCTGAGATAAACCAGGTATCTCCATAATCTGTTGATTTCAACATTCCGAATCCCACATAAGAATCAGTACTAATATTTGCTTCACCAGTACCGCAATAAATAACATTTGAATTAACAGGATCAACAACCAATGCACCGATAGATAAGCTTGGAAAGAAATCTGTTTTGGGTATCCAGCTAAGTCCAAAATCAGTTGATTTGAATATCCCACCCGCTGCCGCACCTGCATAAAGAAAATTATTAACAGGATCATAATCCAACGCAGTAATCCTTCCTCCAACGTTGGATGGACCAACGGGATACCAGCCCGCTCCTAATGTATTCAAATTTTTACTTATCATATTTTGTTTTTCTTCGATCGCTGCAAAATATTTTTCCATTGGAATTTTATCATTAGGATAAGCTCTTTGTAAATAAAACCAATCACTTGGATAAAACTTTTTATCAATATTTATCTCTGCTTTGGGAGTATCAATAAGCAGGTAGGTTAAAGCCGCAAAAAGTATTGTTATTACAAGGTTTAAAATTCTGTTCATGCCAGACCTTTAATTATTATTATTGTCTTATTTTATTGTAGTTCAAATATAACCAAAGTGCATAAAAAATAAACTCGCATTAAACATCGTTTACAACGTTATAGAATCAAATTATGAAACTTATAAATAGTTAGTGAATCGAACCATAAACCACCAACCCGCTGATAAGATATCAGTCGGTAATGTATCATAATTGTTGAATTGACTTAATAATATGAAGGAAGTACAGTTAAGTGATCAGTCAATGACTACTTATACCTAATCAGACGGTATGTCCCTAAATTTGCTTCATTTTATATCAACAAAGTTTATTCTATAGTTAAACTGTCTATTAATTTATAACCATTGTCATATCATCATACTTAGCCTACTTAAGTTATTATAAAACAATGATAAAAAATTTTCGATTAACAAATGGGTAACAAAAACTTGAGATCTTTGGATAGGTAGTGTCAATAAAAGAAAATAAAAATCCCTGCCTTATTTAAGACAGGGATAAATATTACTTAGATCCTTCTCCCCCATTTACCGAATCAGGATGACAACTCCGCAGTTACTTCAATAGTATCAGCTTCTTTGTACTAACAAAGCGGTCGGCAGTTAAGCTGTAAAAATAAACACCATTCGAGTATTGTGCTCCGTTCCATTCGTACAAATAATAACCCGGCCCTAATTCCTGGTTCACAATCGTGGTAACTTCTGAGCCAAGTGCATCGTAAACCTTAAGGGTTACTTTCACTTCTTTCGGAATGCCGAACTTAATAGTGGTGACAGGATTGAACGGGTTCGGGTAGTTCTGCGAAAGACTAAACTCGTCTGGTATAATGGAGTAATCAACTTCTATTACATCCGAGTAAGTTACTGTGCCGTCATAGTCAACCTGCTTTAGTCTGTAATAGAATTTACTTTTACTGGAAACACTTGCATCTCTAAAAATATATTCTTGCTTTTCAGTTGTAGTTCCTTTTCCTTTGATTAGTCCTATCTTTTCGAAAGTTTTATTATCGCTACTTCTTTCAACTTCAAAACCAAAGTTGTTTGTTTCGGTTGCTGTTTCCCATTTAAGAACTATCCCGTTTTCATCAATTTCTGCATTGAATGAAATTAGTTCGACAGGAATAACAGTAGAAACTATTTGTTCGTAACGATAATAATTTTGCTTTGTTACCGTTACAAGCATATCTTGCCCGGGTGATTGAGGTTCGATGGCTATTGAAACTGGTGCACCCGTACCCTCGGCAGTTCCGATAATTTCCCCATTTACTGTTAAAGAAATTAGGGAATATTCATCAGCAGTTACATCAAAGAAATTTACACCGCTTTGCATTGAAGCGTCATGAATAACAGTAAGATTTTGCGGCATTTCTGTATAAACAGTGGAGAATGCATCCCCATGATGATGGAATAAATAATATGTTTTTTGTTTACTACTTGAATTATATGGCCAGTTCGAAAATTGTAAGAAATATTTACCATATACATTTCCGAAGGCTGGTAATATTTTATCAGGTCCCGGATCTCCGTAGTCCGGCATAAAATCGGGCCACATACCGTCATACATTCCCCATACATAAGTGTCATTTACAAATGAGTAAGAAACTTCAGAAGCAGCAATTATTCCTAATGCACCTTGTGGATGTCTGTGAAATGCTTCTGCAAAGCATGTACTACTCGAATTGAATTTACCCGTTAGGCAATTTATAGAAAATACAAATACAAGATCATCATTATTTAAACCAGATAAGTCTGAAATATCATAGTCAGGTTCACCCCAGCCCGTTACACCCCCGTGATCACGATGCTGTAACATAAAAGCACCGCTGTTAATATCGTTATTAAGTCTTGTTGCATTTCCTCCCCAATCAGTTAAATGAGATGGAGAGGCAGGAATATAACCTTGCCCGTTTGGTCCAAAATAATCTACAACCATACTTGTGTTTTGATTTGAAGACCAGATTGTGAAGGGTGGTGTACCAATATATATTGCATTTTCTCTTACTGGGGTTTTGCCCAGTGCAAATTCCCAGAATCCATTTACACTTTCAGAACATATCTGAAACCACCTTTCAGTTTGCCAGCCCATGGCGGAAATAGGATTATTGTAATAGTCTGCATTTGTTGGTGGTGTTCGTTCATAGTTTAAGAATTTTCCAATCATTATTTCTAACTGATTCGCATTCTGAGCAGTTATACGTGCAGTAATAACATCACCCATATCATTTCCGTTAACATCAGCATAAAGATGATCTGATACACAGTAATTGTTCCAGGTTGGACTATGTACAGTATTACCGCTTGTACCATAATCGCCTAAGAGCAAAACCGCAACAGGAGGAATAGTCCACGTATCGTATGCATTATTAATGTAATTTTCTATCGCAGTAGCATTGTTTCCACCTGTTTCAGTTGTAGTTACAACTCCTGTCCTTATTCCTTGTAAGGTTCTGAAATTTTTAATTGAATCTGCCCAGGTAATAAATGTTGAATCATCGGGACAGATGATGAGATATTCAAAATCTTCAGCGTCGGAATCTGATTTATTATTATATTCAACCATAGGCAGCGATTTATTATTTATAATGGTGTTCTTTAGTATCGGATCGAACCACCTGCTGCGCAAACGGTCTGCACCAAAATGACCATTACCGCCAGAAAAAGTTACTCTAACCCGAATATCCCTGTAAATGATTAACTGTTTTGTTACCGGATTGTACTGAAAAGGAGTGATTCCGAGCTGAACTACATCAACGCCTCTAATTTTAGTTTTTTCAGAAAGCAATACAGGTTGTTCCGGGTAGAAGGCATTGGTGGAGTAAATAAAATCATTTTTTGCATATACTAAAGGCGAGTCATCCGTACCTTTTGGTATACGAAAAGCCGGAGCAATTTCCATATTTTCTAAAATCTCTGTTCGTGATTCTATAATCTGGAAAGATGCCTGAGCTCCCTGCGGTAATGCAATAAACCTAGATGTGCCGGGCAGGTCTGGTGCACCTTCATCATTCGGAAGAAATATTCCAGGCAAATGAATTATGGACATCATTGCACCACCAATATCTCTGCTTTGTAACTCATATTGTGTTATAGAAAAGTTAACTTCTACTCCACTTGGATTTTCCATCTGCAAAGAAAAACTGGATTCTCCCCAGCTATCCTCGTAGGTAATTACCTGGGCTTGTACTTTGATGGAAAAAAGAAGAAGTAAAAAAACTGGTAGTAATCGTAAAAAATTACGATTGGCAAAAATAGTAGATATTTTTTCCATTGACTGCTCCCTTTTTTTGATTATAACCTACCTGCAGAACAGGTATTAATCGTGTAGAATAAATTACAGCTTACCGGTGTTAAACAAATACAAAAATTATTATAATCAGGAATAATTGTGATGTGCCTCTGCAGTAGGTTTTGTATCATCTAATACTTGCTCTGAATCACTTTAAAAAGTAAGCTCATTAATTAAATGCGGTTAGCAATTATTTTAACTACTATGTAAATTACGTAAATAGTAAGATAAAAGTAAATGGGTTTTTAAAATTGATTGGCCCATATACTGGAATTAGCATAGATAAGGAAACAATAAAAGGCGGAAATGTTGTTAAAATGGAATGATTTGAGTCAATTTTCTTTCACCGACCTGCTGACTAGTCATCAGCCGGTAATGTTTCATTATTAGTGAATTGAACCGAAAATGCGAAAGAAGTACAGTTAAATGATCAGTCAAAGACTAATGATGTATGATCAGCAGGTAATGTTTCATATTTAATGAATTGAATTGATAATATTATGAAAGTACACTTAAGTGATCAGTCAATGATTACTGATACCTAATAACAGGTCATTAAACTAATAATTTGTAGCAATGTCTATTATGAAGATCTGGTAGGTGTTTGAAATCAACAAGATGGTCTGTAAATTGTAGATGGAACCAAACTTGAGCCCCCTAGCAAATTTCTTAAGATTATTTAACCATTATTTAGGTGCAATTTTTTTAAGAGTGTAACGATAGTTAAGCCAGCGTAGTTCATCATTAGGCCTTTCAATGGTGAAAGGTTTCTTTTGAGGACTTACCCATCCATCTTTAAGAACAAGATAATGATCCCCTGCTCTATCAAGAAATTCATCTGATGCATATTCAATAGCTTTCCATATCGAGCACTCAGGCATTGGTATACAGGGTTTTCTAAACAACGCTTCGACATATCGCTCGGGAGGAGGTTTAGGTCTGGGCCAAAAGAGACGTACTTTGTTACCATCAACTGTTCCGTTGATATTTTTTCCCTTCATACTTGTAATTTTGTAGAAATACTTACTCTTTTCATTCTTGGTCCCCCAATAAGTTGGATCATAAAGAGTACCATAGTTAATATCAGCTATTGTTACTAATCCTTCTTTATATTTCCACTTACCCTTTTTCTTTTTTATTATGAACTCCACCCTTAGTTTATAATCAAAGCGTCCTCCAAATCTGATGGGCTTATTGTCCGGAGTTTTCCACTTGGGAATTTCATATTGACGTAGTTCGTAACCGGTAAAAAATAATCTCCACTTTTGCTCTTCTCCAACCTCAAGAATAACCTTTCGTGATGTATTACCACTTCCATCAGTCATATTAATAAACTTAACCTCATCTTTATATTCTTCCTCTTTAAGCTTTTTTGCTGACTCGTTTATAGAAATCTTAACACTGGTCTTACTTCCAGGCGCAAGTGTTCCAGTAGAATTAGATACATCAAGCCATTGAGCTGTCTTCGTTACCTTATAATCGAGTGGATTATTGCCTCTGTTTTTAAGTGTGTATGTTTTTGAACCTGGTACAAATACTCCATCCGGGTTTGGCCCTGAGGATTCAAATCCATCTTTAGGAGTGACTACAAGCTGGTAAGTTGGTTTGAACTTTATTTCAACATCAAAAACAGATTCAATACAATAACCTAAATTGGTTTTAAATGTTTTTTTAAAGTATCCATTCTCAATTGCTTTGGAAAATTCATAACCAGTAAGAGAATCATCAATTGCAAGATTACAATCAGCCAGGGATTCTCCATTGGGTCTTTGCGCAGGAGTGAAATCAAGCCCAGGAAATGAAAGATATAATGAGTAGTTCGTTTTGTCCTGATCCACGTAACGATTAAATGGTTGAATTGCGATCGTATAATTCTTTTGCGGATCCGTCAAAAATTCGTATCCTGTAAAAGGAGACTTTACCTGTTTACGACCGTTGTAAATCATCATCCAACCAGAAAATTTTTCGACACTAAAATTAAGTGGAGTATTCCAGGTCGTAAGTAATTGTGTATCAATGTGAGTTCTTGTTTTTGTAGAAAGATCATATTGATATCTCTGAATTAATACAGCGTTAGCAGTTCCTTTCAGCTGGCATTTAACCTCATCTCTGCTAACTCGTAAAACACTATTATTAACGATGGTAACCGATGCCTTTTCACAATAACAAAGAGTCACGTAATTTTTAGGAGGGAGTTTCATATTGCCATACTGCTTATTAAAAAGAGCAATATCCTGAATGAGTTCATCGTTCATCTTTCTCACCTGCTCAAAGTTACCATCGGGATCCATTATTATTAAATTGTTTAACGTCATAGAGTTGGTAAATATCTTGGTTAGAAGTGGAGGAGTAGTATCCTGGGCCTTGACCAATATTGAACTGAAGAATAAATGGGCCTGACTGGAGTTGAACCAGTGACCTCGCGCTGATCAGGCGCGCGCTCTAACCAACTGAGCTACAGGCCCAATCGAAATTCCGTG
>CBEPPX010000060.1:0-8298 GCA_965511205.1 uncultured Ignavibacteriales bacterium
TCAAAATATCATTTTCAATTTTAAGCAATAATTCACCTAATCCTTTTGAAGATAGTTTTAGCGGATTTCTAAGCTGAGTCGGTACTATTTTTAATCCTAGTACATTCGCAGATTCAATATAGATTGTTTTGGAATCATTATTATAAAGTACAGGACAAACTAGCTCTGAAGTATCATAAGGAGTCGAAATTTTATAGTTCAGAATCTCTCCGCCAAAGTGAAACCTGCACACTTCAAGGAATCCGTCTCCCCCATCAGAAATTGGTTTCATGATTGAATTTACACCCTGTAAATCATCAAACTCTTCGGCCATCAGAGATGATAGTTTTACAGAACTTATACATTCCTTAAAACTATCAGGTGAAATTAAAATATTAATGCTCATTATTTAATTCAAGCTTTAAATGAATCAGCAAGAAAGTACAATTATCTATACTATATTTATTTTTCTCTTTAATTGTTAACTTTGCTTAAAAAAAATATACTTGCAACGGCTAACAATAAAAAGCTTCAAAAAACGAATGAAATACAGCTTTGCTCTCCAATAAGATACTTAAAATATCAGTAATCCTTTTAGCAGGAATTTTAATACGTCTCTATTTTAACATCGGGCACATCTTTTCCGATGATGCTTATTATTCCTACCTGAGTTACAATTTACTGAGTGGTGATTTTCCGGGAGATTATTTGGGTTACCCTGTTTCTCCCCTGAGAATAAATCACTTATTATTAACTGCTTTTTCTTTTTCAATTTTCGGAGTAAATGAGTTTGCAACTATTATCTTCCCTTTTATTTTTTCTATCGGTACAATTCTGCTTACTTATAAATTAGCTGCTTTGTTAACAGCTAATGATTCGATTTCAATTACAGCAGCAATTCTAATGGCATTTTTTCCAACAGATGTTGTGTTCGCTACGATAAATTTTGTTGATATTTCCACGATGTTCTTTATTAACCTTGGTGTGTATTTCCTTATAAAATCATATAAAAGTAGTAAAATATATTTATCGATATGGGGCGGAACTTTTCTATTTATTTCGATGCAATTTAAAGAGCATATTTTTTATACATCTATTTTACTTGGTGTGCTCTGGTTGTATTTTATAGTGAAGGATCGAAAGATTAACCTCCAGGTTTCCATTGGAATATTTTTTATTATTTCAAATTTCTTATTTGAAGGAACTGTTTACCTTTTTTTGCATAACGATTTTCTTTATCGTCTTACAATGACTGAGTTGAACTACAAATTCTGTTTCTATAATTTTTTCCCTTATACTGCGGAAAAATACAATGGTACAACAAGTTATTTCAGGAATCTTTTCGACCAGGTTTTCCTAATTAACGGTCGTTCTGTTTTCCTGAGGAGGTTTTACCTTTTCCTTCCACTCGTGGGAACAATTCAGAGTTACTTCAATTTTAAAAGGAAAGAAAACGTTCTTCTTACTTACTGGTTTTTAGGAACCTTGTTGCTTTTGATGGCAATCACAACTTCGTTTTCAGGGTATAAACCACTCGATCTTCAAATAAGCTGGTATGTTTTTCCATTGTTCATGCCGATGGTGCTTCTATCCGCAATATTTATAAACAGGTTTAAATATTATATTAAATATGGGTTGGTGCTAATCTATCTTGCAGGTGCTATAATTATGTGCAGCCATTATGAAGTATATTTCAATAAAGAGAACGGGGATGAGTTTAAAACGTTTTTAAGCGATAATCCTGATAAATTCATTTATACCGATCATTTTACAAAATACAGCATCGACCTGATTCGTGGTTATGATAAAAAGAAAATTTCTGAAAGAATACTTGGAGCAAATTTCAATCTAAATAAAATTAAAACGGGCGATTGGATTGTTTACAGTAAAAATCATATCGATGAATTGAAGTTGCAGAAATTTCAGTTCCCTGATTTTGAAATTCTTAGCTCTTCAGCTTTCGAAGAAGTAAAATCATTCAGAGATTTTAAAGTGTACAGTAAAGTTTCAAATTAATTTCACCAATATCTTCAGGATATTTTGTACCTTTTATTTCCTTTTTAGAAAAAATTATTTTTATGGAGATTATAGAATACTCAGATAAGTGGAAAGAAAAGTGGGATCAGTTTGTGCTGGAATCAAACAACGGAACAATCTTCCATACACAAAATTTCTTTGATTATCATTCGGTAGGAAAATTTAATTTTAACCATCTTCTTTTTATAGAAAATAGCAACATCGTTGCGCTCCTTCCCGGCGCTCGCATCGGCGATCTTTATGAATCTCCAATAGGTGCAAGTTACGGTTCACTAGTTACAAAAGATGTAAAGTTCTCAGAAGCAATGGAAATGGTTTCAACTCTTTTGGAATATGGAAAAATGAAAGGGATAAAGGAATTCCTTCTCACAAGTGCTCCAAGAATTTATGAGCACCATCCAAACGAAAACCTTGATTTTGCTATGCTGTGGCAGAACTTCAGCTATGATCTTCATTATATTTCCAGCGCTATAAGGTTAAACGGCGAAGAGGATATTTTGCAAAGATTCCAACAGACAGTTAGAAGAAATATCAGGAAGACAATAAAGAACCCTGAGATTAAAGTTGAAATAAATGAGCAGTACGACCAGTTTTACCCAATACTTTTAGATAATAAAGCAAGACACGATATAAAGCCAACTCATTCTTACGACGACTTGATGAAGCTTAAGGACCTAATGCCAGACCAATTGAAGTTGTTCATGCTTTACTATAAAGATAAACCTATTGCGGGCTCCAGTTTGTTCCTCTGCAATAAAACAGTGGCGCTTTGTTTTTATAATATGCTTCTTTATGAGTTTGAACATCTTAAACCAATCCACAGAATTATGTACGAAGTTGTTAAGTGGGCAATAGAAAACGGGTTTAAGTATGTTGATATAGGTGTTTCGCAGGATACGAAGGCGAATAACCCGATGACTCCGAGCATAAGCCTTATCGATTTTAAAGAAAAGTTTGATGCAAAGACTGTTATGCGAAACACTCTCCGGTATGAATTTAAATAAGAACTAATAATATGAGTTCTAAGAATAAAGTTTTAATTACCTTCCTTGGAAATCTTAACTACGATACACGATGTAAAAATCTTTATAACACTTTAAAAATAAATGGTTACGAAGTTAAATTCCTGGGATTTGATTGGCTAACAAAAAACTTTGAACCGGTGGGGGGTGAAGTTACAATTCACAAATTGCATAAAGGATTTCTTTCCCTCTCTTTTTATTTAAAATTTGTTTGGCACATAATGTTGTATTTTATGACATCAAGAGCATCAATAATTTTTGCGGAAGATATTTACACGCTTCCGTTTGCAGTTATCTTCGGTAAGCTAAAAAGAGCAAGGGTTTTTTATGATTCACGCGAACTGTACGGTCATCTTGCAGGATTAAAAGGAAAGAAAACAAAGCAGGGATTCTGGCGAATTGTTGAGAAACTTTATATCAAAAAAGTTGATCATATAATTTCGACAGGTAAACTTGATTCCAATTTCCTGATAAAAAAGTATAAAGTAGATGACCCTATCCTTCTACGAAATCTTCCAAGGTATTTCAAACCTAAGGTAGGACATAATCTCAGGTCATTATTCAGAATTGAGAAAAATAATAAAATACTTCTTTACCAGGGAGTAATCCATAAGGGAAGAGGTTTACGGCCCACGTACAAAGCGTTGAAGGAACTTAAAGATTATGTGCTCGTAATTATTGGCGATGGAGAGTCTGAAAGTTATTACGAAAACCTTGCGATGGAAATGGGAATTATTGATCAGGTTATTTTTGCAGGGAAGATAAATCAGGATGAAATTTTATCTTATACAAAAACTGCGGATGTTGGTCTTTCAATAATTGAAAACATAAGCTTGAGTTATTATTACGCCCTACCAAATAAACTATTTGAATATATTATGGCGGAGATCCCCGTTGTTGTAAGTGATCTTCCACAGATGAAAGAAGTTGTGGAGAAGCATGAAGTTGGGATGGTTGTTGATCTTGATAATCCTGATGAACTAGTAGAAGCGATTAAACAATTAACTGAGGATGAAGGTTTCTATAATAAGTTTAAACAAAATTGTAGAATTGCATCACAAGAACTAAACTGGGAAAATGAAGTTAAAAACCTTTTAGAAAAACTTTAGTACAATTGACTGAATAACTTGCAAATTAAAGGTTTTCCTTAGTTAGCTACTCTTATGATAAACACAAATTATATGAATTGGCTTCCTGAAGAAAAGGTTTGCAAATTTATCTTTCATCTTCCACAACCAGAATGGGAAAGATTGTAATAACACATAAGTTCTTAAAAAGATGAGAAGTTTATTACCAAATGTTTCATACTCAAATTTTTCAAGATAATTACCTCTATAATAACTCCCCAGTTTTTTTTCATCAAAAGAATGAATGTGAGCATTTGCAGGAGTTTTTTTGTTACAATGAATACATAAATAATAAACTAGCTTTTCCTTATATGGAGTTGTAACAATCAACCTCCCTCCTTTTTTAACGACTCGAAAAAGTTCTTTTACAAATTCTGCGGGATCAATAACATGCTCAATAATTTCGGAAGCTATTACAACATCGAATGCATCATCACTAAAAGGAAGATGAAATGAATCGGCTGCAATGCCTGTATGATTTTCAGATTGATATAGTTCAGTTACTCTTGCAGGATTGGATGTGGAAACATCTAAAGAATGAACCTTTACACCTTTCGGTAAAAAATGTTCAGCGACCCATCCCTTCCCGCATCCAACATCCAGGATTGTGCTGATATCCTTAGGTACTTTTGATATGATATACTCGTGCACTCTTCGTTCATCGTGTGCAGTTGCTCCTTTGTTTTCTTCAAAGTAATCGAATTCAACTGCATCTTCTTTGTAATGATCAATATAATTGAAATTATTCAATTTAAAGCTCTTTTAAAGATTATCCAATTTTAAATATTAAGATAAGAATTCTATAGTAGAAATTTAGAAAAAGCAGGAAAGTAAAAAATCAATTTTGGAAAAAATCAATTTGAATAGTTCATTATTTACTGCGTTCATCTACCAAATTAGTTCCAGCATTTTCCCCATAATATGCATAATTGAACTGAAGATTTATAATATTCCCCGCAAGATCACTCACATTATAAATCTCAACCATATATTCACCCGGAATGTGATTATCAGTAAGCATATAAACAGTGGTTAAGCTGTCATAGTCAACTTCGGCTGGTTTAAAAATACATTTAATAGGGGGAGTTGTTTGGCAAATTACATAAGGTTCCTGGCTGGTAATTACATAATTATTGCAGTTAAATAGGTCTGTTGAATCCATCGGTTCTGAGAATTCAATTTTTATTAAATCCTGGCAGAAAGCTGTCTGGAATAATAATACGATATATATTAGCATCATATGTCGCATCAATCAGTTTTCCCCTTAATATGTTATTGTACGATATCAATAACAAAGAGTGTGCTACATTTCAATCATTATTTTTTATACAGAGAATGAGGGAAAGATTTTTATCGAAATGATAAAACGAAAATTATGTCATTTAATTCTGTCACCCGACGTAAACTTCAGGTAACAAGTTAGGTGCAGGTGAATGAATAAATCAGATGATCTGCTGGAAGTATAATGAACTGTAATAAATAAAAAGTGTATTCGGAAAATATTAAAACTTAAACTGTATCGAAAAGAGATTAGCGTTTCCTAATCCTAAGGAGAAAGGCAGGTAGGCATAATCGAATTTAAGGTTACCCCACATAATTCCTAAACCGGTTGTTAATCCTCTTGATTTGAAACCTGTTTGATAACCAGCTCGAAGTGAAATTAATTTGTTGTAGGTTATATCCCCACCAAGATTAAAGTGTATATCATCTGTTTCTAAATATTTAAGAAGTTCAGCAACAGCTATAAAATCAAATTCAGCCGATTCGATTCCAAATTGGTAAGCTGGTCCTATCCTGAACTCAGCAGGGAGTTTTGTTGATATGCTCTGCAACTCATTCATCGAACCAAGATTTTTAACAACTGATGAAACAGACAAACCTTTAATGGGAGTTAAATAGTTTATACCAAAATCAAAACCAAAACCTTTAGCTTCGCTGCTTAGTATACCTTCATATATATACTTTACAGTTGCGCCAAAATCGAGGTTATCAATAACAGTAAAACCGGATGATAAGCTTGCAAAGAAATAATTTGCATTGAATGTTGATATTGGTTCGCCTGGTTTATTTCTAACTTCAATATCACTTACAGTTGTAACATTAAAACCAACTGCCCACGGAAGACTGAACATCTCCCATTTTATTCCGCCAACTTCACTTCTTACATCCTGAATCCATTCATTGTGCATAAACATAACTTCATTCATTTCGGTGGATACAAGCCGGGAAGGATTATAAAAAAGTGCAGTAAGGTCGTTGGAAGCCGAAGCACCTGCATCTCCCATTGCAATGTTCCTTGCACCAAATCCAAATTTTAAGAAAGATAATCCACTGTTACCAGCAGACTGAGCCATTGCAATTGAGCTGGCAAGAATTATTATTATAAGAATATTTTTCATATTAAAAATTAAAATTAACACCAATTATATGTCTGTCAGCACTGGAATACTGTTCAATCTGGAAAGCGTAATCTATACCTACAACAAAACTACTAAACGATTTGAAAAACGAAAAACCAAATGCTGGTTTTATCAGCCAATCGATATTGCTTAGATCAAACTGATCGATACCAGCTCTCAAGTAAAATCTATCGTAAATGTTATACTCAACACCTGCGCGAATAATATTTGTTTTCGCACTGCTGTTTTCAAATTCCACGGAACCAAGAATTCCAACCTCTTTGTTGCTGTAACTTACTCCAATCTTACGCAGATTCGGGAATTTATCTTCTGATATTACACCATCAGTATTATAAACCGGACTTGTATCCCATTTATATTTACTGTTTATGTCAGCAATAACAAGTGAGACGTTAAAATTTTCGTTTACCCTGAACAAGGCACCTATATCAAATCCTATACTAGTAGTATTAATCTCCTCAAATAATTTATAGTAATACATTTTTACAGCTATACCTATAGAAAGTTTTTCTGAAAACTTATTAGCCAAACCAATAAAAAATTGATTTTCTGATGTTGAAAGTTCACCTGTAGGCAAACCGTTATTATCTCTGCCATCAATGTTTCCAATTCCAGCATTAATAACTCCAATACTCAAACCTGCCGTTGATCTTGGTTTAGGATTATCTACAAGTGAATCTTTACTTGAATAAAAATCGAATTTTCTTGTAAAGTTTAAGAAGTTAAGTGATCTATCAAAAGAAAGGACAGAATATCCAGCCTGGAAAGAGTTATTTTCCTGAAACGGTGTTACTGCAGGATTAAAATACGAAACCAGCTCTCCTTCGATAACAGAAGACATCGCATTGCCCATACCGATTCCACGAGCACTAAATCCTATCCGGCTGAACGATCCCGGTTGTACAGCCATTTCGCTCAACGTTGGTTGTGCAACTGCCAAGCTGCTAAAGAAAAATAATGGTATGATAAATAATTTTTTCAAATTTATCTCTATTGCATCACTATAATTTTACCAAAAAGTGGTTCTTCGGAATCAACATCAACGCGGTACAGGTAAACACCATTAGGAACCAGGTTACCGTTATCGTCTCTGCCATTCCAGAAATCGGGTACACCTTCTATTGTTTTCGTTCTCGGTGCATTTTGAATTATAGTGCGAATGTAGTTCATCCCGAAGTCGAAAATACGGATTGTAACCGATGAAGCTTTTCCGCCAGTACTATATTTTATTTTTAGTTGTTCCTGCCTTGGAGAAAAAGGATTAGGATATGCATAAGTTTCGCGATCGGTTCGTAATGGTTCCGAAGCAAAATAAATTTTCCAGGTACCGTTCCAGAAACTTGTTTCAATCAACCGTGCAAGACCATCATCAGAACCAAGCCACACAGTGTTGCCCTCCGATGCAGCACTGTAAAAAACGGGGGTTATTAATGCGACACCAGATTCTTCATCCACAATATTATTTGGTAATATCCAGGAGCTTCCTTGATTGCTTGATCTGAATGCACCGTTATCTGTAAGAACTATTACATCGGAATTTTTAAATCCAAAATTGTGTGTTCTTTCATCTTTAAGAAATGTATACCAGCTGCTTCCGCTGTTAGTGCTGGAACTGATACCGTAAAATTCGGTTTGTCCTTCGGCACGCCATGTAGACGCCCAAATGGTGCCGGTGGAATGGTTATATCCCAATGCCGTAATAAAATTTCCACT
>CBEPPX010000061.1:0-8287 GCA_965511205.1 uncultured Ignavibacteriales bacterium
GTATCAATTACGATATTTCCCATACTTGTTGATAAGCTTAGATTATCGCTACTGTTAACAGTAAAGGATTTCTCAAAATCCTTCTGTGCAAAAGCAGAATTTGCAAATAGTAACACCCCAAAAATTAAGGTTGTTATAAATAAGTTTTTCATTTTAGTTGTACTCCTGTAATATTGTTCTGGTTTTTAATTTTATATAATTATTATCATCCTGCTCATAATTCTGTTTTAATAAACCCAATTCTCTATCGTTGAACTTTTCTCCTTTTTTACTCCCTTCAATTAATGCATTTAATGCTTCAATCCTTAATCCTGAACTTGAATCACTTGTGAGAACAAAAAGATAAGCTTGTTTTATCTCCTCATCATAAGGAATTTTTTTCATCAGCTTTAATGCTTCTCTTCTTATACCAGGATTCTCATCAGTCATCACAACAGTTATAATTGCATCCTTCACATCTTTATCAAAACTTTTTGGCAGCTCCGTATACATTGCATTAATTGAGTTTAACCTAGATCCCGGGTTGCTTTCGTTTAGCATAGAATATGTTAGAATGCTCTGTATTTTTGGATCGTTCACTTTACCTTTAATATAAACCGGTTTCACTGCTTCGAATGTAAATTCAACTTCGCCGTCTGAAGGATCTGAATCAATAAAACTTAAATTAGTAATGGTCACATTATCACCAGATAGTTCTGTAATATCAGAATCTCCGGTTGTGGTTATTATTTCTGTTACACTTTTCTTGCCGAGAAAAAGTGAGCCAAATAAAATTCCGATTAGCATTACCGTGGTAAAGCTAAAAGCCAACCGCGCAGGAGTTGAGAATAATCCCGCCAGTTTTGGGAGGAGCTCATGGGCAAAACCAAATTTATCTTTTTCCATTCTAAGCGCTCCCCTTAACTGGTATCGGGCTGATGATAAAACCTCCTCATTAACTTTTGCGCTTTTATGTTCAGATAATATTGCAAGCAAGTTTTTCTGGTTTTCCAGTTCTTCCCTACATTCCACGCAAGTTTTTAAATGCCTATTAAGATTATCCTGTTCCTTCGATGATAATTCTCCGTAAAAGGAAAGCTGAATCAGTTTTTTATATTCATTGTGTTGCATTATAACCTCAAATCTATTTTCTCAATTTTGTAAAGCATAAATACCGCTTAATTTTTTTCTAAGATTTTTTATAGCATCAAACAGATATTTTTTCACAGTACCTTCTTTGCAGTTCAGCATCTCTGCAATTTCTCTAATTTTGTATCCCTCGTAATGTTTAAGAACAAAAGTTATCTTTTGCCTGGGAGAAAGAGTCTCCAAAGCTGCATCAACTATTTCTGCCAGTTCACTGCTGGCTGCTTCTTCTTCAGGAGATGAACCTTCGTAAACCAATTGTTCGGAAGCATCTTTTGTAAAATCGGTGTCATCATCCTCTACATTAATTGATACTCTCAGATATTCTTTGTTTCTGCTTTTGTAAGAAAGGCAAACATTAACAGCTATACGATATAACCAGGTTGAAAATTCACTTCGGAATTGAAAATTATTTATTCCCCTGTAAGCTCTTATAAATACTTCCTGGTAGAGATCTTTAGCATCATCTGTGTTGCCTGTGTATTTAAGTGCGATGGAAAGGACTGTCCGGTCGTACCTGTAAACTAACTGCTCAAAGGCATTGTCATTCCCCTGTTTTACCTGGTGGATTAATTCGATATCACTTAAAGCCATTAAGTCCTTTCTTCGTAACTGTAGATTAGACTTGCAAAAGTTTAAAAAGGTTGGGGTTAAACTTCTTCTAAAATTATGTTTTATGATTTAATAAATCAAAGACTGAATTTATGTGGTAAGTAGGCGTTATACCATTCAAACCGTTTGGGAAGTAACGCACACCAGTATCTACCAGCGCGGTATCAATTCCAAACTTGTTACCCATTGCAATATCTGTTTCGAGCCGGTCGCCAACTAAAAGCAAACTGGAAGGATTGGTTTGAATCCTTGCTCTTATTTCTTCGAACATAAAATGAGAGGGTTTGCCAAAATGAAGTTCAAGTTTTTTGTGAGTTCTTTTTTCCAATGCAGAAATGGTTGCTCCCGCATCCAGCACTTCACCATCATCAACCGGACAAGTATCATCAATATTAGCTGCAAAAAACCTGGCGCCTTTTTCAAGTGCGCGTGCAGCTATTTCAAGCTTTTCATAATTTAAAGTGCGGTCTAAAGTAACAACCAGGATATTTATATCCGCAGGTTCTTCGGAATAATTTAATCCGGCGCTTTTAATTTCATCAATAAATATTTTCTCTCCAATGGCAAAAAAGGAAGCACCTTTAAAGTTTTCTTGAAGATATTTCTTTGTAACAATTGTAGAGTTAACAATCTCTTCTTGTGTAACTTCCAAACCATTTCCGCTAAGAAACTGGTAATAATCTTTTACGCTGCCTGTGGTTTTGTTCGATATAAAAATTACTTTTTTCCCTAATTTTTTTAGGTGGTTTACAGTCTTATCTGCATCAGGAATAAGATGAGTTCCACGGTAGATTGTTCCATCAAGATCGAAAATGAAGCCTTTATATTTTTCTATAAGATTATTCAATGCATAGTGCCGATTTTAAAAATTCGAACAATTAAGTTCGAAAACTACAAAATAAACAGGAAATTGAATAACTGGCTTGTTAACCTTTTTCACAATCCCAGTTTTCTTTTTATTATTGCAAGTGATTCGCGAATTGGAACAGGTTTATATCCTAATTCGGCTTCTGCTTTTAAAGTGATTAACCCGGATTCGAGTGGTCTCCTGGCAGCTTGATTTAGTTCTTTAGTTTTAATGGGAGTGATTAGTGATTTATCCAAATTAAAATAATCCGCAATTATTTTTGTGAATTCATACCTGGATAAAAATTCCTTGCCGCCAATATTATAAACACCATGTTTACGGAACTCAATTACCTTACTTATTGCCTGAACCAGGTCATCAATAAAGGTAGGATTGCTTACCTGGTCATCAACTATTCTAACCGGCTTACCGCTTGTTACCGTATCAATAAGCCATTCAACAAAATCGGCTTTACTATTTGAAGCAACACCATACAAAACATTAGTTCTTAAAATTGTATAGAGGGCTCCGCTTATTTTTAATACGTTTTCACTTGCAAGCTTTGTCCTGCCGTAATACCCTAATGGATTAGGTTTATCATTTTCGGAATATGGACCTCTTTTACCATCAAAAATATAATCTGACGAGATATGAATTATTTGCGCATCAATAACCCGTGCTGTTTCTGCTAAATGTTCCACTCCTTTAACATTTATTTTCCATGCGGTCTCTCTTTCAGTTTCGCTAAGGTCTACATTAGTATATGCCGCTGCATTTATTATTACATCCGGCATAAAATTATATACGACTTTTTTAATTTTATCGCGCTCAGTAATGTCGCAGCAGAGATAATCTACGTTATCAAAAAGTGGGTTTTCTTCAATAGAACATGCGAATAACTGAACATTTTTATCAGAGGTGTAAAACTCGATGGTACGCTGCCCAAGCATTCCATTTGCACCAACAATAAAAATTCTACGCTTTATTATATCTTGCGAGTACATCAGCTTTAAGGTTTAAATAATCATTTATATCTATATAGGTTGTGCTTGTTCCTGCAGCAATGTTGGCACGTGTTAAAGCTTCAATTAAATTTTTATTTCTAATATAGTTATAAAAATAAACTGCCCCAAAAACATCACCACAACCAACTTTGTTTACAGGTTTTACATCTAAAGCAGGCATCTCTTCTGAAGAAAGAAATTTGTTTTTTGAAAAATAAATTTTTACTCCTTTATTTCCTTTAGTTACAATTATTTGCTTCACTCCATAGTCAATTAGTTCGCGGGCAATTTCCTCTTCGGCTGTTTTTGATGATAAGGTTTTTACTTCCAATTCGTTTGCCTGAATAATATCAACACATTTAGCCCATTCTTTAAAATCTGTTATCTTTCTAAAATTTCTTTTCATTTCGCTATCCAAACCACGCGAAAAAGTGTGAACATCAAAGTAAATAATTCCGTTGTAATTTTTTCTTATCTCTTTAAGTTGTTTTAATGAAAGATCGAAACCGGTTACCATATTAATCAGTATGCCATCGAACCGGTTAAGGTTCGATATATTAAACTGAAGGTTTCCTGAAACATTTTCATATGTTTCTGCTCTTTCTTTATTATCATAAATATTCAGTTTAACAATTGGAATATTTGCTGAATAGGAGATGTAATTGGGTTTAATCTTTTTAAAAACCGGTAAGAAAAGTTTTTCATTTATCCTGTCTATAGTCGTGCAAACATAGATATTATCGCCCGATTCGGTTATATTAACCAATGCTGCAGTTGTATAAAATATCCCTCCCGGCTTAACTAGCTTACCTTTTCCATAATTAATTTTATCAATTACCGAATGACCGAATGCGAGTATATTCATAATTCATTTTGCCAGTACATTAATTGAAGATGCCAGCTATCACAATCACCTGCCAGGGGTTTTAATCTTCTAAAAATTTCTTTTATATTAGCGTTCTATTTAAAGTCAATATTATTAAAAATTTACAATAATGAAAATAGGGATAACCTGTTACCCAACTTACGGGGGAAGTGGTGTAATGGCAACAGAGTTGGGGAAGGATTTAGCTTTACGAGGGCACGAAGTACACTTTATCAGCTATGCACTTCCATTCAGATTAAACCAATATGTGGAAAACATTTTTTTTCACGAAGTGGAAACAAGCAGTTATCCTCTTTTTGAATTCCCACTTTACAGTTTAGCACTTGCCAGTAAGATGGCTGAAGTTGTAGAGTTTGAAAACCTGGATCTACTTCACGTTCATTATGCAATACCGCATGCAACAAGTGCTTATCTTGCAAAGGAAATGCTTAAAGGTAAAAGAGAGCTTAAAATTATTACCACACTGCATGGAACTGATATTACTCTTGTAGGACTTGAACCTTCTTTTCTTCCTCTAGTTAAATTCAGCATTGACCAAAGTGATGGCGTAACTGCGGTTTCCCGTTTCTTAAAAGAAAAAACCATTACAAATTATTTGTGTGATAAGGATATTGAAGTAATTCCAAATTTTGTTGATACGGATTTGTATAAACCAAAATTAAACGGTGAGTTTAAGAAGCACATTGCGGATGAAAATGAAAAGGTGCTTGTACACACTTCAAATTTCAGGGTAGTTAAAAGAGTTGCAGACACAATAAGAATCTTTGAAAAAATTCATGATAAAATTCCTTCCAAGCTTATACTGGTTGGTGATGGACCTGACAGATCAGAATGCGAAAGATTATGCAGGCAAAAAGGACTGGATGATAAAGTTAAATTCCTTGGAAAACAGGATGCACTTGTAGAAATATTAACATCGAGTGATATTTTTCTTATACCATCGCAATCAGAAAGTTTTGGACTTGCTGCCCTGGAAGCAATGGCTTGCGGTCTTCCGGTTATCAGTTCCAGCGTGGGCGGACTGCCTGAATTGATAAGACATAATGAAACCGGTTTCATTGCTGAAATTGGCGATATTGATAGAATGGCAAAATACACACTTGAACTTCTTACGAATGAAAGGAAGTATAAAATATTTTCAGATAATGCCAGGAGCCGGGCAGTAGATGTTTTTGATAAATCGCAAGTTGTTCCAATGTATGAAAATTATTACAAAACTATTTTAGAGTCATAGAAATGATCATTTATTGTGCAGGACCCATAAAGGGAGATACAACTTTCCAAAAAATTTATTTGGAAATTATTAACTTTATTGAGTCAGAAGGGCATACACCGCTTGCAGAATTAAGTGGTGAGTTTTCTCCTTCAAATCCACTAACTGATAAGCAGATTTATACAAGAGACCTGAAATGGATTGACGGCAGCAAAATAATGATTGCTGAAATTTCAGGACCAAGTTTAGGTGTCGGTTTCGAAATTGCCTATGCAGTTTATCAAAAGAAGATACCTGTACTGGCACTTGCTAACAATACAGTTAAGAATGTATCAGCAATGATAACGGGCTGCGATTCTATTCTGTTAACCGTTGCAAAATATAGAGACCCAGAGGATTTAAAAGAGATTATAAGATCGTATATTAAAGAGCAAAAAACTTAGTGTGACTGAAAAAGAGTTCATTGCAGAAACTGTTGAACATTATTTGGGAAAGGGAATAAAAGTTTTTCCGGCAGATTTTGTAGAAACAACTTTTGTTGAAGTACTTAACATTCCCCAAAAAACACTAATTTTAGGGGAAGAACTTTTTGGAAGTTTTGAAATAATTACCACGGATGGCCGCCAGGTTCTGCTTACTGATGATCTGATGAAGGGGAAGTTCATTGTGTACGCCAGTTGCAACGCAAATGGACTCATTGAAATTCCCCAAGAAAAAAGAATGCTCGAAGATGCTGTTGATAATTATGAGAATTATATTGATTCTATATTAATAGAAATTCAAAAGGATTTTAAAACAGCATTTCCCGAATCAGAAAATAATTTAGATGTTGTAAACGAAGTATTTAAAAAACTAAATCTAATAAGGATCTGATGAAACGAAAAGGAAGAGTATCTGAAAAAGTTTATACTTATTTATGTGCGGTTTTTGGAGATGATGCTGCAAAGCAGTACTGGGCATTTGTAAAAAAACCACCCACAAAGTACATAAGGGTTAACGAACTTAAAACTAACCGAGCTGATTTAGCTAAACGGCTTTTCGATAATTATGGTATTTCTACCGAAGAGCTTGAATTTCCTGCTAACGCACTTAAAATAACCGGTGGCTACGAGTTTGTAGGAACTACACTGGAATTAGTTTTTGGTTTATATTACATACAGGGTGTGTCTTCAATGTTTCCCCCCATAGTTTTAAATCCTTTGGTAACTGATAAAGTTCTGGATCTGTGTTCAGCTCCCGGTTCTAAAACAACCCAGCTTGCTGAGTTGATGAAGAATAAAGGAAAACTTGTTGTAAACGAAGTTCAAATTGATAGAATTAAAGCACTCGTTTTTAATCTGGATAAAATGAATTTCTTAAACTACGGAGTTTTAAATTCCAAGGGTGAGATTATTAGCAAATATTACGATTCATATTTTGATAAAATTTTGGTTGATGCACCTTGCAGTGGTCTTGGAATTATTCAGAAAAAAAATGAAGTGAATAAATGGTGGTCGCTCGAAAGAGTTGCACGTTTAACCGATCTTCAAACACGCCTTATGGTTGCTGCCATTAAAATGCTAAAAGTTGGTGGCGAAATTGTTTATTCAACCTGCACATTAACTCCTGAAGAAAACGAACTTGTAATAAATAATATTTTACGTAATTATCCAGTTGAAATTCAGGATATTGATCTTCCTTACCAGCACAAAGAAGGATTTACACGGTACCACGGAATTGATTTAAATCAAAACCTTTCCAAAGCAATAAGAATTGTTCCCTGGGAAGCAGATTCGGATGGATTTTTTATGGTTAAGCTGAAGAAGACCGGCGAAACCACTCCACCCGAGCAGGAAAAGAAACGAAGAAGCTACGTAATGACGTTCCACAAACATAGTGAGAAAGAGATTAAAGATTATTTAAAACTGATTTCTGATGAATTTGGAATAAAGAAAAAGGTTTTAGCTGAGTACAATTACATGCTGAAGAGAAAAGAGATATTTTTTGTAAGCGGTGATTGGACGGACGAAAACCTTGGTCTTTTCCATAGGATAGGAACTAAATTTGGAGTAATTGATAAAAACAATAGAGTTGTGCTGCATTCGCACGCAGCACAGGTATTCGAGAAAGATATAACAAAAAATATTTATGAAATTAAAAACCTTGAAGAACTTAAAACATATATCACAGGTGGATTGATATTAAATGATTCGATTGAACCGGGACAGTACGCTGTAAAATATGAAGGCATTATTATGGGAACAGGTATTGTAATCCAAGGCGGAATAAAGAGCCGTTTTCCTCGTTCAAGGAGAACACAAAAAATTAGGGTAAAAGATATTACGATTTAGCTGAACAAATAGAAAGTTTTTTCTGAGATCACTTTAATAAAATCATCTTCTTGGATTCCACAAATTCCCCAGATTTTAATTGATAAAAATAAATTCCACTTGTTAAATCGCTTCCGCTAAAATGTATTTCATAACTTCCGAAAGGTTTTTCTTCATTAACTAGTGTTGCTATTTCGTTTCCTAGAACATCATAAATTTTAATTGTAACAAAACTCAATTCTGGAATTTGATAACTAATTGTTGTTATTGGGTTGAATGGATTTGGATAAT
>CBEPPX010000062.1:0-8263 GCA_965511205.1 uncultured Ignavibacteriales bacterium
TGTGGAGTGAGAAAAAACTTAAATCAGAATTAATAAAAAAGGGGATTAAATCATCTATAATTTCAGAAGTTCTAAGCAAAAAGTGTTCAGAAGAAGAAGATTACAACACTGCCCTAACTGTTGCATTAAGAAAGTATAAAATTTTACAGGAACGCAATTCAGATTTAGAAACCACAAAGAAAAAACTTATATCTTTCCTTAACACTCGCGGTTATAATTATGAAACAATTAAACAGGTTTGTGATAAAATAATCGCCGATTAATTTAGTTTCTTACCAAGTTTATTAATTAATTCTCCAATTTCCGGAAAATTTATTTTCTTCTCGGCTTCTTCAATCGGGAACCATTTTCTTTTTCTTAAATTTTTCTCAGGGTAATCCTCGTGTTCTTCAACAACCTCCATTGAAAAAACTTTAATTGAAAGTTCGCCGCCGTATTTATTCATGTCAAACGTACCAAGTTCAATAGTTTCATTTGTCCCAAGCACACCTGCTTCTTCATAAGCTTCTTTTTTAGCAGATTCAAAAGCTGAAAGATTAAACTCTATAAATCCTTTCGGCACTATCCATCTTTTTTTTCTAATGGAAGTAATTAGAAGTATTTCCACCGCCCCGTTGTTAATACGGTAGGGAATTACCGCTGACTGGTCAAAGTGATATTCGTTGTTCAAATTAAATTATAATTTTTGTTTGAAAATTTAACTATCAAAAGTAACATAAACAACCTGTGTTGCTAGCTGTAACTTTTCTGAATTTTTTTTCAGGATGACTTTTTATATTATTTGTTAAATTAGTGCAATCAAATAAAAGTTAAAGTAAATATGAAACCGGTTAAAAGTAATAAATGAAAATATTAACTAATCATCCATTGAAGAATCATAGTACATTTGGAATTGATGTTAAAGCAAAGTTATTTGTTGAAATTAATTCTGCTGAAGATGTTACTGAATTATTACGCAATGAAAAATTTACTAACGAACATAAATTAATTTTAGGCGGTGGGAGCAATCTGCTTTTCACAAAAGATTTTGACGGCTTGGTTTGCAAAATATCAATCTCCGGAATCAGCGTAATTGAAGAAGATGATCAAAATGTTTTAGTTGAAGCCGGCGCAGGTGTTTTGTGGGATGACCTGGTTAAATACGCAATTGAAAATAATTACGGAGGAATTGAAAATCTTACTCTGATTCCCGGAACGGTTGGTGCGGCGCCAATTCAGAATATTGGCGCATACGGGCAGGAACTTACCGAAATATTTCATTCCCTTAATGGAATTTTATTAGAATCAGGGGAGACAAAAATATTTGTAAAAGATGAATGCAAATTCGATTACCGGAATTCCATTTTTAAAAATGAATTGAAGAATAAAATTATAATCACTTCTGTCAGGTTAAGATTAAATAAAAATCCCGTAGCTCAATTATCTTACCAGGAAGTAAATAATGAAATTGATAATCAAAATGTTATAAATCCAACTATTAGAGATGTAAGCAGTTTAATAACTAAAATCCGTAGAGCAAAACTGCCTGATCCAGGGGAACTAAAGAATGCCGGAAGTTTTTTCAAGAATCCGGTCATCGCTGTTGAAAAGTATAAAGGTATTAGTGAAACTTATCCGGATTTGAAATGTTATCCCGTTGATGATGATAATGTGAAAATCCCTGCTGCCTGGCTTATTGAGAAATGCGGATTAAAGGGAAAGAGAAAGGGAAACGTTGGGACACACAAGAACCAATCGCTGGTAATTGTAAACTACGGTAGTGCAACAGGCAATCAGGTTTTAGAATTTGCCACGGAGATAAGGAAAAGCGTTGATGAGATGTTTAATATATTCCTAGAGTTTGAAGTAAATATAATTTAACTTTTGATCGAATGATCATATATATGTAATTATTAATAATGTTTGCGATGATCACTTTTCCTAATCAAGGATAAAGATTTTTGAATAATACCTTTGATATAATAATTCCCACAATGAATAACTTGGAGGAACTGAAGAATTGCCTGCAAGGTTTTGCTAGTCAGTCTTTCCGTGATTTTAGAATTTTTATTTGCATTGACGGTTCTACAGATGGGACATTGGAATACCTGGAAGAAGCTAAAAACAGTTATGATATGGAGGTGTTAACACATCCGGATAATGCTCACAGGGGGCGTAACAAAACGCGTAACCTTGCATTAAAAAAAATATCATCAAAATATATTATGATGTTTGATTCTGATATTGTGCCGGCTGTTGATTTGCTCAAAAAGCATTTTGATTGCCTTGAAAAAAAAGATTGTGTTTCCGTTGGAGAAGTAATTTATGAAAACAAGAAAAAGAATCTATGGGCACTGTACATTCAAACGAGGGGGAAGAACAAATATGATGATCTTTCTGAAATTCCTGCCTATTATTTAAATACGCAAAATGTTGCGTTTAAATCTAATTATTTTATTGAACTTGAAGGGCAGGATCCGGAGCTGAGTAAAAATTATGGGGGAGATGATACTATACTGGGATATTTGATAGGGAAAGAATATAATATACCGGCACTGTTTAATAAATCTGCACTTGGTTTTTCTTACATGGATAAAACTTTAAATAACGCGTTACAACAGATGCGAGAATTCGGTGCCACAAACCTAAAGATAATCAGGCAGAAGTACCCGGAGTTTATACAAATATTCAGGTTTGATATTATAGAATCGGATTCCCTGTATCATAAGCTGTTCAGGTTTTTTCTGAATGATAATGTTGCCAGGTTTTTAAAGTACATCATTAGATTTTTACCATCGGCAATAAAAGTTAAAATTGTGCATTACTTAGTCTTTTTTTCAATAAATAAAGGTTATAAAACAGGAGAGTATTAATTGCCTGAATGTTAGAACCAAATGTTTCATGCTCCGTGAAATTAATGTTGGATTATTCGTTATATTATTGACTATATCTTTTGTAATCTGTAGCTTTTTATTAATTCATAAAGCAATAAGGGTAAAACAAAAATAATGAATGATCAGCTTGAAAATGAAAATCAGTCTGCGTACGAAAAAGCTGCTAAGGATGGAATTGATCCGCGTTGCATTCCACAAAAACTGGATGGACCGGTTCCCGAACACGATCAAATAGTCTATCCTGATTATCCTCAATCTGATCATGAAACCTGGAAGTATCTTTACGATAAACAGATGGAATTTCTACCCGGGAGAGCTTGCGATGAATATATGGATGGAACTAGTAAATTAAACTTCACTTCAGAAAAAATTCCCCTCTTAAAAAACCTGAGCAATATTTTCTATGAAACCACCGGTTGGAAGATTGCGCGCGTACCAGGATTAATCCACGAACAGAATTTTTTCGGGATGCTTCACCGAAAAATTTTTCCTTCAACTGATTATATAAGAGGTAAATCTGAATTGGAATACACACCCGCACCGGATCTGTTCCACGATATTTTCGGGCATATGCCCTTGCTTACAAATAAGAATTTTGCTTCCTTCTACCAAAAATTTGGTGAAGCAGCTCTTAATGCAAAAGGTAAAAACAGAACTTTCCTGGAAACATTTCACTGGTTTACAGTTGAGTTTGGATTGATTAGAAATCCTGATGGAATGCGAATTTACGGTGCAGGAATTCTTTCTTCAAGCCAGGAAGTTCAGCATGCATTATCTGAAGATGTAGAAGTAATTGATTTTAATCCTGAGAGAATTGTTGAACAGGAATATGATGTTTGGCACTTACAGCCAATTCTTTTTGCTATCGATTCCTTCGAACAGCTTGAAGAAGGATTTGATGCTTGGACCAAGAAAATTGGCTTATTATAATTTCTGTTTCTTTAGAGTAATTACTTTAATTTCCAAATCGCTGTAGTTTATCCTAAGTGACTCATCAGTTTTGCCACTCATTGTGATCCTTATCAATTGGTAATCAGAAGATTCATTTATAAATTAGAACGTAATTTTGTAATAATTAGGCGAGCTGAAATTTTTAACCCGCCTTAGTTTTTAAATGAATAACATAAAAAAACAGGAGATACAAATGTCTGTTAAAGTTGGTGATAAAGCACCTGGATTTAATTTATTAAACCAGGATGCCGAAAGAGTTTCATTAGATAATTTTAAAGGTAAAAATGTTGTATTGCTTTTCTTTCCGCTGGCTAATACCGGCGTTTGTACAAAAGAGATGTGTACATTCCGTGATGAGTTAAGAGCATACGAAGATTTGGATGCACAAGTACTTGGAATAAGTATTGACAGTCCATTTTCTTTAAAAATGTGGCAAGAAAAGAATAATTATAATTTTCCTTTACTAAGTGATTTTAATAAAGAAGCGGCTACAGCATATAGTGCTCTTTACGACGTATTTGTTCCGGGTAAACTGGATTTAAAAGGAGTAGCTAAAAGATCTGCTTTCGTAATTGATAAGTATCAAAACATTAAATATGCAGAGGTCCTGGATGATCACACTAAGGAACCAAGCTACGAAAACATTAAAAATACTTTAAACGAATTAAAGTAGGTTCTTTGGTAATATATTGCATGACGATTAACGAATTTTGATTTATGAATTACTCATATTCTTAATTCGTTAATCCTTGTTCATATTTTAAAATGGTAGATGCTGTTAACTTAAAATTTCCAGGATGATATAATGGTTGAAGAAGGTAAAAAAGCTCCCTCAATAAAATTAAAAAATCAGGATGGTAAGACGGTATCTTTAAATGATTTTAAAGATCAGAACATTGTGCTTTACTTCTATCCGAAGGATAACACGTCTGGATGTACGACAGAAGCATGCAATTTTAGGGATGAATTCCCAAAGTTCGGAAAACTTGATGCAGTTATTCTTGGCGTAAGTCCTGATTCAGTTGAATCCCACAAAAAGTTTGCGGATAAATTTAATCTTCCGTTTGATCTTTTAAGTGATGAAAAAAAAGAAGTAGTAAAGCAATACGATGTCTGGAAAGAAAAAAATATGTACGGCAGAAAATACATGGGTGTTGTTAGATCAACTTTTATAATTGATAAAAATAAAATAATCAGGAAAATATTCAGCAAGGTTAAAGTGGCTGATCATAATATAGAAGTGATGGAAGCACTTAAGGAATTTAAGTAGATGGGAAAAATTGTTTACATAACCAGGCGCGAAACATTTGCAGCAGCTCACAGGATGTTTATACCTGGACTTACTGATGAAGAAAATTACAAACTGTTTGGTAAGTGCAGCAATCCAAACTGGCATGGACATAATTACACGCTGGAAGTTGTTGTTGCGGGCATTCCGGATCCTAAAACCGGATTTGTTTTGGATATAAAACATTTAAAGGAAATTATTAAGATATACATCCTTGAAAAAGTTGATCATAAAAACCTTAATACAGAAACAGATTTTATGAAAGGAATTAATCCAACCTCCGAAAATCTGGTTATAGCAATCTGGGGTCAGTTGAAGGATAAAGTTCCAAATGGGAAATTGCATTCAGTTAAGTTGTATGAAACGGAAAACAATTATTTTGAATTTAAAGGAGAATGATAGTTGAAAAACGGGAAAGTTGAAAAGCTCGTAAATGATTTGCTAGTTGAAATTGGCGAAGATCCAGCAAGAGAAGGTTTGCTGGCAACACCTCGCAGGGTAGCAGAAGCTTATGAATTCTTAAGCTCCGGTTATAAAATGGATATTGATGAGGTGATGAATAAAGCTGTTTTTAATGAGAAATATGATGAAATGGTTCTTGTTAAAAATATTGATTTTTACAGTTTGTGCGAACATCATATGCTTCCGTTTTATGGTAAAGTACACGTTGCCTACATTCCTGATGGTAAGATAATCGGTTTGAGCAAAATACCGCGGTTAGTAGAAATATTCTCGCGACGGCTGCAGGTTCAGGAAAGAATGACACAGGAAATAGCTGACACACTTGAAAATTATCTGCAGCCAAAAGGTGTAGCGGTTGTAGCCGAAGCTTTTCATATGTGTATGATGATGAGGGGAGTTCAAAAGCAAAATTCATCTGCAACTACAAGTGCTGTACACGGTGTATTTAAGGAAGATGCACGTACCCGTTCAGAGTTTATTAATTTAATCTCGCATAAAAACTTATAATTATGGCTGATAAAAATGGAATCTGGATAACCGGCGCAAGCTCAGGAATTGGAAAATCTACCGCACTTGAATTTGCTTCTGTTGGCTGTAATGTTTTTGTTTCGGCTAGACGAGTATCCGAACTTGAACGGCTGAAAAGTGAAGCAGGGGATGATGGTAAGAATATTTTTGTACTACCCTGCAATGTTGCATCTTCAATTAATGTTGAACAGACGTTCAAAAAAATAAAAGCCGGTAATAAAATTGATTGCCTTGTAAACAATGCGGGAATAACTTCTTTTAAACTTGCTGAAGAAAATTCTATCAACGAAATAAAGGATGTAATTAACTCTAATCTTCTTGGTTCAATATTTACAATAAAATCTGTTCTTCCTCATTTTATCAAAAACGGTGGAGGAACTATTATAAATGTTCTATCTGTTGTTGTTAATAAAATTTTTGAAAAGAGCACAGTCTATACTGCATCAAAGCTTGGATTACTTGGTTACGCAAGAGCGTTAAGGGAAGAAGTTAGAGAGCATAATATTAAAGTAATAAATATTATTCCCGGAGCTACAGAAACTCCCATCTGGTCTGCTGAAATGAGAAAAGAACATGGCGAACAGATGATGTCACCCGAAAGTTTAGCTCGTATAATTGTTTCATCCTTCCTGCAAAAAGATAATTTAGTAACAGAAGAGATTGTTTTAAGACCGATTAGCGGCGATCTGTAAATATTTAGTTGATTGCACCTCCCACTTTTATTATAAATTGATTGCAAAAAAAAACCGGCACTAATGCCGGCTTTTCTATAATAACATTTTAGAATCGGTTCTTCTTTTTAAAATGTTTTTTCATCTTATCATGCTTGCGGTCTTTCATCGGTTTCATTTTGTTCCATGTTTCCTTTTGCTCAGCATCAAGCAGCTCATAAACATCCATATGATGATTTGCCTTTTCCAATTGGATTTTATTCTTAGATGAAATAATCTCTTCAACTTTTGCGATATAGTCGCCTCGAGAGAAGTTGGTAGTACTTTGCAATTCCTTTAACCCGAGCTCCTTCTTTTCAACAACAGCTTTTAAATCAATCATCTTTTCCTGGTGGGTAAAGCGAATTTCTTCAATCTGGGTCTGCTGTTGATCAGTTAAATTTAACTTTTCAATCATTTTTACTCGTTTATGATCTCTTCTATCTTCCCTTTCTTGCTGCGCAAAAGTGAATACACCTGCTAGAGCTAATAAGAAAACTAATAGAGTTGTTATTATTAAGGTCCGTTTCATTTTTTTCTCCTATGATTTTATTTGTAAAGATTTGCATATTAGACATTCATGTTTTAGAATTGGTTTAAAAGACTATCTTTAAACCTGTTTTGACAATCGGTTGTCTAAGGAATGTAGAAATGAATAAAGTATGACGTCTGAAAAAAGCGATTATGATCTTATTAAGGAGTTCATTGGCGGTAGTGAAATTGCCTTTAATGTTCTTGCCAGGCGCTACCAGGAAAAAATTTACTGGCATGCAAGGCGAATGACTGGCAATCATCTTGACGCGGATGATATTGTGCAGCAGGTTCTTTTGGTTATGTTCAATAAACTGAAAACTTTTAAATTTCAATCATCGCTTTATACATGGATTTTCCGGATCACTTCTACGCGAAGTTTGAATCTTATAAAGAAAAGGCAGTTGCAGCGGTTGATTTCAATTGATCAATGGAGTGAAACTGGAGAAGCTAAGAACGATATTTTTACGAACCTGGAAGAGAAGGAAAAATTTGAGCAGATGCAAAAATTTCTGAAAGAAATACCAGCTAAACAGCGGGAAGTTTTTTTATTCCGAAATTTTGAAGGACTAAGTTATGAAGAGATTGCAAAAATTACGGGCAAGAGCGTGGGAACTCTTAAAGCCAATTATTATCATGCATTTAAAAAAATAAAAGAATTGATGCAGCACTATGAAAAATGATAAAAGAATTATAAAATATTTGGAGGGTGAATTACCAGAAGATGAGAAAGCTTTATTTGAAAGAGATCTTTCCCGCTCCGAAACTTTGCGGAATGAACTGGCTGCGTATAAAAAAGTCCTTACCAGGTTTGATGAACAAAAATTGTTTGATACAGAAAGTACCTATTTTACTAACCTGGTTCCTTCAGTCAGAGAAAAGTTTGAGCATAGACAAACTATAAATCCGTTCAGGAATCT
>CBEPPX010000063.1:0-8229 GCA_965511205.1 uncultured Ignavibacteriales bacterium
TAGGTTGATTTTTTAAAAATAATTAGGACTAAAATGATAACGTTTGAAGAAATTGGAATTGAGAAGAATATTCTAAAAGCCATTGAAGAACTTGGATTTCAAACACCAATGCCCGTTCAGGAAAAAGTAATTCCGCATCTTATCAGTGATGAAACAAGAGATATAATAGGGCTGGCACAAACCGGCACTGGAAAAACCGCTGCTTTCGGGCTGCCGTTAATTCAAAATACTAATACGTCGGTGAAGAGAACACAGTACCTTATACTTGCTCCTACACGAGAACTTTGTCTTCAGATTACCGACGACTTAATAAGTTTTGCAAAATATCGTGAAGATATTAAAATCGCTGCAATCTTTGGGGGAGCCAGCATGGAAAGACAGATATCTCTGCTAAAAGCAGGTGTGCATATCATTTCGGCAACTCCCGGCAGGCTGCTTGATTTAATCAACAGGAAAAAAGTTAATATCTCGAAAATTAAAACTGTTGTACTCGATGAAGCAGATGAGATGTTAAATATGGGATTCAGAGAGGAACTTGAAGCCATTTTAAGCGAGACTCCCGCAGACAAGACCACACTGCTTTTCTCTGCTACCATGCCAAGGGAAGTCCGCAAAATTGCGGACAGGTTTATGAACAATCCTTTAGAAATTACAATTGGTAAACAAAATGTAGGTGCTGAAAATGTGAAACATTTGTGTTACATGGTTCACGCAAGGGAAAGGTACCTCGCATTAAAACGGGTTGTTGATTATCACCCGGAAGTTTATGGAATTGTTTTTTGCCGTACCCGGAGGGAAACCCAGGAAGTAGCAGATAAACTTGTAAAAGATGGGTATAATGCCGATGCTCTTCATGGAGATCTAACACAGGCTCAGCGTGATGCAGTTATGAAAAAATTCCGTGTAAAACACTTGAAGCTTTTAGTTGCAACCGATGTTGCAGCACGCGGGATAGATGTTGATGATTTGACACACATTATAAATTATAATCTTCCTGATGAAATGGGAATCTATACTCACCGCAGCGGGAGGACAGGGCGTGCGGGGAGAACCGGAACTTCTATTGTTATTGCTAATTTAAAGGAAAAGCATAAGATAAAAATTATTGAGAAAAAGATTGATAAGCAGTTTACATATATGCCGGTTCCTTTAGGAAGAGATATTTGCGAGAAGCAGCTTTTTCATCTTGTAGACAGAATGGAAAAAGTTGATGTTGACTATACCCAAATTGATCCCTTCTTACCGAATATTTATAAAAAACTTGAATGGCTCGACCGTGAAGAGTTGATTAAAAAATTCGTTTCAGTGGAATTTAACAGGTTCCTCGATTATTATAAAAATGCACCCGATCTAAATAAACCCGATGATTCAAGACAATCCGGCAGGAAGAAAACTGAAGTGGAAGGATTTGCACGTTTCTTTATCAACCTTGGAAAGATGGACGATCTTAAACCTACTACTTTAATTGGGTTGATCAACGATGTTACAGGTGTTCGGGATATTAATATTGGTGAGATAGAAATCTTAAAGAATTTTTCCTTCTTTGAAGTAGACGAGAATTATAGTGGGGAACTGCTTAAGGCGTTTAAGGATAAAGAATTCAAAAAGAGAAAAATAGTTCTTGAAATTGCAGCAAGCAAAGGAGCGCCAAGTAAACGGAGAGAGTGGAAAAGACCCGGTAAAGTAAAGTATGGTAGAAAATCAGAGAGTACTTTTAGAAAAAAAAGGAAGACCAAATAGTTTTTTATTCCCGATAAAATTTAACAATCGTTTTTTCCCTGTTTCGTTACAACATCTCTTTGTAATTTTAACAAGCCGTTAAAATAAAATATCCCGGATGCTCTGCTTATGACTGAAATACAAGATGACTTATTAATGAAAGTCTTTAATACTTATAAACTATCCGATAGTACTCTTATAGGTATTGGGTTAGTTGGACCTGAAGATGAAGAACGTCTTTTGAGTGGATTCAGAAAATTATCTCAACAAACCAAATTCTACAGGTTTCACTGCAGCAAAAGTGAACTATCTAAAAAAGAAAAAGATTATTTGCTCAATATCGATAATTTCAATCATCTGGCAATCGGTGCAGTAGATTTAGACAAAAGTCATAATGTTGGAATTGGATTAGCCAGATATATTAGAGAAAAAGAAGATCCAACAAGAGCAGAAGTTGCAATAACTGTTATTGATGAATATCAAAATAGTGGAATAGGCACATATTTATTTAAAGAACTTCTTATTTATGCAAATAAAAACGGTATTAGAACGCTCACAAGTTATGTATTAAAAGAAAATGCTAGGATGATTAGAATTTTAGATAAGTTCGGTTTTAAAGTAAAAGAAGATTGCGGGAATCAATATCAAATCGAAGTAAATGTTCATGATAATTGTTGAACTATTTCTTTTTAACCATTTAGGAAAATTAAAATGAACTTAGAACCGGTGATATTCGCAGGTGGAATCTATAATATCATATTAGTAATATTTCACCTAACATTCTGGAAATTGTTTAAATGGAAAAAAGATCTTGCAAGGATTACGTTTATAAATAGAGCAGTGATGCAAGTATTGAATCTCTCCTTAACATTTGTTTTCCTGATATTCGCCTACATTTCATTATTTCATGCTCAAGAACTGATCAGCACAAACCTCGGCATTTCATTATTACTTACGATTTCAATATTTTGGTTTTTAAGAGCAATTGAACAGATAATATTTTTTGGGTTGAAGAATGTAACATCTGTAATGTTTTTTCTATTTTTTCTGCTTGGTTCAATTATTTATTTGTATCCGTTTCTAGAAAGTATTAACTCTTAATAAGCTGATCTATCCATCAGCATTTTCTATTAAGATGTAAAACATAAAAGAATTTAAATTATTATTAATTAAAAGATTTTGGAGATATCATGATCGGATTAGAAATTGGAAGAGTTTTTCACATTCTTGGCGTAGTATTCTGGATTGGCGGAGTAGCATTTGTAACAACAATTATTCTTCCTGCAATAAAAAAGTTTAAATCGGCAGAAGAAGGGATTGAGTTTTTTGAAAAAGTAGAACACAAATTTCAGATTCAAGCAAGAATAACATCTTTAGTAACGGGCTTATCGGGATTCTATATGATTTCCAAACTAAAAGCATGGGGATGGTTTTTAGATCCTTCTTACTGGTGGATGTGGGCAATGGTAATTGTATGGTTAATATTTACATTATTGCTTTTTGTAATTGAGCCGCTCGTATTAAAAAAGCGATGGATGGAAAAAGCAAAAAGTGACCCAGAAGGTACATTTAAAAAAATTCAAAAGATGCATTTACACTTACTCTGGTTATCCCTCTTAACTATAATCGGTGCAGTTGCCGGAAGCCACGGCTGGTTATTTTTTTAGTTCATTTATATTTAGTTTTCAAAAAATAGAGATTGTTGATGGCGAATAAAAAATTATTCAAAGTTGCTGCTGTACAAGATTCACCTGTCTTCCTGAATAAAAAAGCAACCGTAGAGAAAGCATGCGGGCTTATTGCTAAAGCAAGCGCAAAAGGTGCAAAGCTAATAGTTTTCCCGGAAGGATTTATACCCGCATACCCTGATTGGGTTTGGGTTGTTCCGCCTTACAAGAAACCAATCCTTGATGAAATGTATTCAGAGCTTTTAGAAAATGCTGTTTCAATTCCCGATGATGCAACAAAAAAACTTGCTGGTGCAGCAAAAAAAAATAAAATCTTCGTTGCAATTGGTATTAACGAAAGAAACAGTGAAGCAAGCAATGCAAGTCTTTTCAATACTCTCCTTTATTTTGATGATGAGGGAAACATTTTGGGTAAGCACCGTAAACTTATTCCAACCGGAGCCGAAAGATTAGTTTGGTCTCAAGGTGATGGAAGTACGTTAAATAGTTTTGATACGCCTTTTGGAAAGCTAAGCGGGTTACTATGCTGGGAAAATTTTATGCCTCTTGCAAGAAATGCAATCTATTCCTGGGGTACGCAAATCCACGTCACTCCAACATGGGACTCAAGTGAAGCATGGTTGAACGGAATGAAATTTATTGCCAAAGAGGGTGGAATGTTTTTAGTTAACAGTTGCCAGGCAATTCATATAAAAGATATTCCAAACAGGTATGAGTTTAAAAAACTTTATCCTGAAGGAAAGGAATGGTTAAATCCTGGTAATAGTTGTATCATAAATCCGATGGGTCAATTTATTGCAGAACCACTTAAAGCAAAGAAGAGTATTATTTATGCCGATATTGATATGGATCTAATTGCAAATAGTAAATGGATATTTGATGTGACGGGTCATTATGCAAGACCTGATGTTTTTAAGTTCTCTATTAATCAAAAACCAAATAAGATGATGAGTAAGGAATAACAATCAATCTCATGCTGAACTCCGACTATCATAGTTATAGTTCATTCCACACTGCACTATTATAAAGGATTTTATGATTGGCAAATTAAATTCTAAAATGGGTTTAGTGGTTTTTCTTTTTGCAATCGTTTTTAACACATCAACAGCTCAAACAATTACCGGATCATACGCCAATACGCACGAGGTTTCTATTTTTGATGGTTACGACTGGATTGAATCGGAAGTTACTGATTCACTAATACTCACCGAATTAGCAAACGAAAGTCTTCAATTTGAATTTTTCCTGATTCATACCAACGGGCACACTTGCTCTATGGATGGTGTGGCAGCAAAGGTTGATTCCGCGTATGAATACATCGAAATGTTTGATGAAGATGATCAATCGTCTGAATGTAAGCTTCATATTATTGCAAATGATTCTGAAATTATTTTAAAAGATATTGATAACGGATGCAGGTTATGGTATTGTGGAATGCGCGGTTATATTAATGGAGTCACTTTTCGGAGGAATTAAAATTGGAACGATTTATACATTTAAATAAAAATCCCAAAAATATTAATGTTCAAAAGATCTCCTGATGAAAGATTATCTTAACCATAGTTTCAATCCTGATGATCCTGATTTGATTTCTGTGATTGATGAACTTCCCTTATGGTCGGCCCCATTTGGTCTTTCACTTCTCGATACAATAAACCTTAAACCGGGCATCAATGCTTTAGATGTTGGTTGCGGACTAGGTTTCCCACTAATTGAGCTATCACAACGACTTGGCACTTCATGCAAAGTGTATGGAATTGATCCGTGGGAAAGTGCAATCGAACGGATAAACTTAAAAATTAAGACCTATGATTTGAAAAATGTGATTGCAATAAAAGGAATTGCAGAAGAGTTGCCTTTTGATAATAATTTTTTTGATTTGATTGTTTCGAATAACGGAATTAATAATGTTGCAGATATGCATAAATCGCTAAATGAATGTTCAAGGGTTTCTAAACCTGGCGCACAGTTTACAATTACTCTCAACCTTGAAGATACGATGATTGAATTCTACAACCTGTTTGAAGATATTTTGATTAAGAATAAACTTGTTGAAGAAGTAAAAAAGATGAAGCAGCAGATTTACTTAAAACGAAAACCATTAAAGGATATTAAAAAATCTTTAAATGAAACTGGTTTTGAACTAAAAAGAATTAAAAATGATAGTTTTACATTAAGATTTTTAGATGGCACCACGATGTTTAACCATTCGCTTATTAAGTATTGGTTTTTAGATGGGTGGAAAAACATATTGAAACCGGGTGATCTTCAAAATATATTTGAGCAAGTGGAAGATAAGCTTAACAGCATGGCAAAAGAAAATAATGAGATAATCTTAACTGTTCCTTTTGTTACGGTTGATTGCAGAAAAACTTAGTAGGAAATAAGTGAACCAACTTGACATAAAAACAAAGAATGAATGGCGAAAGTGGCTGCAGAAAAGTCACAATAAGGTGAACGAAGTTTGGCTTATCTTTTACAAAATAGAAACGGGAAAAGCCTCAATTGATTATGAAGCCGCAGTTGAAGAAGCACTTTGTTTTGGGTGGATAGACAGCTTAGTTAAAAAGATTGATGAAGAGAGGTATGCACGTAAATTCACTCTGCGTAAAGATAAAAGTGTTTGGTCTGAATCAAATAAAAAACGTGTTAAAAAAGTTATAAAAGAAGGAAGAATGACTGAGTATGGAATTAAAAAAATTAAGGCAGCAAAAAAATCAGGTAAGTGGTTAGAGGATGAGAGATCGGTTTTTTCATTGATGATGCCCACTTTGTTCAGCCAAGCATTGAAGAAAAATAAAAAAGCTAAAGAGAATTTTGAAAAACTTTCTCCTTCCCACAGGAAGCAATATATAGGATGGATCGCAACAGCAAAGAAAAAAAAACTGTTGAGGGAAGAATTAAAGAATCAATTAAAATATTGGAATGAGGAAAGAAATTAGGATTGAAATAATAGAATTATTAAAAGAAAAAATTGATAATTTCTATCCCTTCTTTGCAGATAATCCTGATACCAAACCTGTAAATGTTACTATTGGTGAATTGAATAATGATAATGGGATCAGATTCACAAAAAGCATTTCACACATCACCTTTAGTAATTCGGATTGTAATAATTTCCATCACAGCACAAAATACTACCACTCATCCTTGTAATATTCTTCCTGAATAGTTACTATTTATTTCGTCATAAATTTCTATTATTATTAAATAGTTTAATAAAATTTTTTATTACTGATCTTTCCGGCAGATAAATGGCTAATCAAAATTCCTCAAAAAAGGGCGATCCACACATAGGAAGAACCATCCGTGATGATCTGCACAGCGTAAAAATTAAGGATGACTTTAGGGGCGAGTATAAAGATCTAAAAGAATACTTCCTTACCGATGAGCGCAAAGAAAAACTAAAAACGATGAGTGGCTTTAAAAAGTTTTTTGTTCTTCCCTGGTGGCTTCTTAAATCACTTTATTTTAAACTTACACCGTTTAGAAGATTATTATTAATTATGGGAATTGTCCTTCTAATAATTGGAGGGAATACAGGTTACGATTCAGATAATAGTTCCTACACTTTAGATGTTACAGCATTATTAAGCGGTTTAATTTTCCTTTTTATTATCGCACTCGAGCTTAAGGATAAACTTCATGCAAAAACTGAATTGGAAGAAGGACGGGCTATTCAGATAGCTTTGATGCCTGACAGCCAGCCAAAAGTTAACGGCTGGGATATTTGGCTTTATACCAAACCAGCTAATGATGTTGGAGGTGATCTGCTTGATATAATTAATTTAGATAACAATAAATTTGGTGTATCAATTGGCGACGTGGCTGGCAAAGGCTTGAGTGCGGCACTTCTTATGGCAAAACTACAGGCTACAGTAAGAGCGCTGGCACCTAATTTTCAATCATTATCAGAACTTGGCAAGAAGATAAACGATATCTTTTATCGTGATAGTCTTCCTCATCTCTTTGCTTCTTTAATTTATATTGAAGTTGAATCCGACAAAGGTATTCTAAAAATGTTAACTGCTGGTCATCCCCCACCCTTCCTGATTAAAGAAAATTCTATAATTAAATTAGAGAAAGGCTCACCTGCTCTAGGAATACTTGCCAACCCGGAATTTAATGAACCGAGTTTTGAATTTTCACGTAACGATCTTCTTGTTGCATACTCCGACGGTGTTACAGAAGCACGTAATGAAATTGGACATTTTTTCGGTGAAGATGCTTTAAAGAAAGAACTTTCAAATATAAATGACATGGATAGCAAGCAAATAGGAGAAAAATTAATAAGAGCGGTAGATAACTTTGTTGGAAAAGCAAAAGTACACGATGATTTAACTATTGCAATATTAAAAAGAACCCGCTGAAACGAGCTGCATAATCTTGATTTAGATTGAAATATGAATTGGGTTAATAATAAAAAATAGAATTACTAGCTTACTCATCATACAAGAGCTTTTTCTTCATCTTCAATAGTAATTATAATAAATAATTGTAATCAAAATGGAAGTTCTGGATTTTATCAGTTTGAAGGATCGAAAAAGAGTAAAGATCAGAAATAATTTGTATAAACCGGTTTAAAAAAAAGAAGCCCGATAGGGTGGCCCCTATCAGGCTTGGCTCTTATAATCTAAATGCTTGGGGGAGAACATTTAGAAGAACCGACATAAATATAGGAAGTAAATTTTAATAATTCAATCCCCCCGCCTATAAAAATCCATTTTTTCTAATATTAATTTTTTACCCGTGTAAATTATTTTACCAGCAACATTTTTCTGGTCTTTTCATAATTTCCCGAATTCATTTTATAAAGATATAA
>CBEPPX010000064.1:0-8169 GCA_965511205.1 uncultured Ignavibacteriales bacterium
AGTTTTTAAAAAAAATTTTGTTTTTTCCCTACCATATTTAAAAGAAGATTTCAGTTCCTTAATCTCAAGATAAAGGTATCTGTCCAGTAACTGATTTTCAATTTTTACATATAATTTATTAATTGTTAGGTCATCGATTGCTAAACTTAATTCATCTTTTTTTTCAAATATCGGTTTTTCTTTCTTTTGTACATCTGGTTTTTTCTTTTGGGTGGTCTTATTAATTTTTGATTTTTTAAAGAGATTAGAAATGTTAATAGAGTTATCAGGATACGTAATTATGGAAACTGATCCATCTTCAATCGAAATGGCGGATATATTAATTTTTGAATAAAATAAATCAATAATATTAAGTGAAATGTAAATATTCGACAATTTTAATATGGGATTTTCTTCACTAGTTGTTATACTATCCTTTTCACCGGATACATTGACAGTATCCATTTTTAAAGAGATACCTGGGAAATTTTTAAATGGAGCAAGCGAAACATCTGAAACATAAATCTCTCCGTTTAATTTATCATTTAACTCTAGAATAAGTTTTTTTGTTATATCATCTTTATATATACTGAATAATATAAATGTTATCGATATTAAGAGAAGAAATAGAAAAAGCAAGAAAGTGCATGCTTTAACTACTATCTTGAAAAGAAATTTAGGTTTTACATTTTTTTTAATATTCATCAGCACGATAACAAGTATTTTTCAGTTGCGATTCGTTGCAGAATCAAGACTATAAAAATATTTAATCAGAACCAGAAGGATTTATTTTCAGTTCAATTGTTCAGCTATATATGCGACTAACTTCATTCCAGTGGGATTAGAAGGGAATTTATTCTTCAGTTCTTCTGCATATTTTAATGCTTTTTGTTTTTTCCCATTCTTAAAATACAAATCAGTCAACGCATATATAAAATCAAAATCATTCGGTGATAATGAATATGCTTTCAAAAGTGATTTTTCAGCCTGGTTGAAATCATTCAGCTTTTGATATAATAGACCTAAATTATAATAAATTCTTTCATTACCTGATTTTTCTTTAGCTGCCAGTTCAAGATTTTCGACGGATTCATTAAATCTTCCCTGCTCAGCGTAAAGTAATCCGAGGTAATAATGTCCATCCTTATATTCCGGATTTTTTTTGATTAAATCTATGAAAAGTTTTGCAGCATCATCCAAATTTCCATTATCATAGTACAGTAACGCGAGATTTGATTTTGCCGGATAGAGGAGACTGTCTGTTTTAATTGCATCATTATAAAATTTTATTGCTTTTTTAATTTCTCCTTTGTTTGAATAATAATTGCCGAGGTTATACTTGCCAGTAGGAAAATCCGCTGTATAAAGCAATGAATTTAAATATTCCTGAAGAACAGCTTCCAGATTTTTTTTCTGATCTTCATTAAAGTTTTCCTTTGGAATAACTGATAATCTGTTAGCTACGGCGATCCTCACAATTTTTACTGGATCATTTAAAATAGGGGCAAGGATTTTAACTAATTCTTCAATTGTTTCAGGGTTATAATTAGTTACCGCAGTTTCTCTGATGATTGGCTCAGGGTTATACAGCATCATAAGTATCACAGAATCTACATCCGCATTTTGATATGTAGATAAATATTGAAGAGCCGTTGCTCTTACAATTTCCGGGTAGAGGTCGTTTTTTATTATTTTTATTAGTGATGTATCTGCTTCATTCTTCTGCAAATAACCATCGGCCAGAGCTGAAGAATACTGCGGTTTTTTTCTTTCACCATAATATTTCTTGATATAATTTTCAGACCATTGAAAACTTTTATCGGCATGGCAATCATTGCACGCGTTTGGCGTTCCATATGTGATTGACAAATCCGGTCTTGGAATTCTAAAGCTGTGATCACGTCTGAAATCTACTCCCATATAATATCTGCCAGGCATATGGCAGGTTTTGCAAAGAGCACCTTCACCAACAGCAACCTTATTTCCAAATTTATCAATTACTGGCGCACCCTTCTCGTTTGCATACTTGTGAAAATGATGTTGGTAAGCATCATATTCTTCCGCACGATGACATTGAGTGCATAGAGCATTACCTTCAAATTTAAATTTTATACTATGCGAATCGTGGCAGTCACTGCACTGAACATCGTGCATGTACATTTTGCTTTGAGTAAAAGATCCAACTACATAAACCTCCTCTTTTATTTGTCCATCCTTAAAATATAATGAAGGCATAATTAACTGAGGTCTATGATTATTATAGTATTCATTGCTAGTGTGGTCATTAACTCCGAGAGATGTTCTTCTTGAATGGCATGGTGCACAGGCTTCAATATATTGTTTAGAGGTTGTTCCACTAGTCTGAACAATCAGTCCCATTCCCTTATTATAATCTCTTGCACCTTCAGGTAATTTAGCCCAATCAAGATGTTCGGATCCGGGACCGTGGCAGGCTTCGCAATTTACATCAATATCCGACCAGGTTGTATTAAAAGAATCTTTTTCTAAATTGTAATTCTTTTCAAGATTAGTAGAATGACATTCCGCACACACGCCATTCCAGTTTTGTGCCTGGTTTGTCCAATAAAACCAGCTGTTGGGATTTAATTCTTCTCCAGAATAAACCATATCTGCCATATCATACCATTTGTTCTTTTCTGTATCCCATACAATCGGCAGGCATTGATATTTTCCACGTTCAAAAGGAATTAAATATTGCTGGAGAGGTCTTACCCCAAAAGTATAAGCAATTTGAAATTCTTCCATCTTGCCACCAGGGCCCTCTGTATAAACAAAATATTTATCATTGCGCTTATAGAATTTATGTTTCTTACCTCTAAACTCTAACTCAACATTATTAAAATCTCCAAGCACAGTTGAATCATTAGCAACATCCATTGCATTATCGTGATCGGATCCCTTCCATAAATCATATTCAACTTTGTGGCAGCTTATGCATTCTTTGCCGCCAACGAATTGTGCTTCTTTTTTTGTTGAATAATCTGAAGGCTTATGAAGGATTAACGATAGTGGAATCATTAAAGCAATTACGCTTGTAGCAATTAGTGCAGTATTTTTCCAGGTGTTATTCATAATTATAAATAAGCAACCTGATCTTTATTGAATCGATTTCTTTCCAGCCTTATTCCCACGTCAACTTTAACTTTTCCGCTTTCAATGATTATCGGATAATAATCAAGTGCTTTTGGTGCCGGCGGATTCTGAACTTCACCATTTATTAAAAACGCTGATGCATGGCAGGGGCACACAAATCTTTTCTTGTCATCTTCCCAATTTATTGAACAACCAAGATGTGTACATCTGATAGACAATGCCATGAAACCACCGTCAGCTAATCTTGCAAGATAAAACCTACCACCTCTGAATGGAGTGACCGTCCCCGGATTAAAAGAATCAACATTGCCTGCTTCAATGAGTTGCTTGGGTTTAAATTCATTTTCGCTGCTCTTTCCTGAAAATAGGAAACCAAAGATTACAGCAACAAATTCAAGTGAAACAAGTACACCCAATCCTTTCCATAATTTTTGAAGAAATAATCTTCTGCTCTCCAAATTGTTCTCTTTAATAGCAGGTTTGTCATCAGTCTGTTTGCTTCGAACTTTTTTATTTTTCTGTTTCGATTTCATTTTTTTACAAATTCCATGGAAATGTTAATTGCATATCTACTCCACGGAAAAAGATTCCGATGATCGTAAGGATAACAAATGAAGTAATAATATAAACGAACATTGCCTGTACTGATTCAATTACTGATAACCCTAATTTTTTTGTTATCAACTTGTAGTAAGCCCAGAGAATAATGATTATCAATAAGAGAGGAAGTATTCCATTACTGATGAACGAATTTATTGAAGGTAATAAGGTTTCAAAATTTATCAGGTATTCGTTTACCAAAACAAGCACCGGGGTAATTATTAAAGCAGCAATTGCTGATAACTTAGAACTTGCTTTCCCCTTTTCTGAATGAAACCAGAAACCACTGGGAGTTTCTTTGAGATTAAGATATGGAATCAGCGTAATCGTTATGACCAGAATAACAGGTATTACAAAAGCAGCCATGAATGGGTGAAAATGCATTAGCAATTCTTGTATGCCTGCAAAATACCAGGGAGCCTTTGTTGGATTGAGACTAAAATCCGGATTAGCTTTAATTTGCAACGGTGCATCGAAGAGAGTAGAAAAAAACATTATAACTGCTATTAAAACCAATGCTACAACAAATTCCCGCTGAACTAAATTTGGATAAGTTGGAACAACATTTCCTGATTCATTATTTGGAGGTAAATTGATTCCTCCAACTTTTCTCACCCTCCAGAAATGATAAACCATTAAAAGAAGTATTAAAATTGGCAAGACAGCAGTATGAAAATTGAAAAAAGTGAGCAATGTATTTGCATTAACCTCATTGCCTGCGATTACAAATTCTCTAATGCTATTTCCCACAAACGGAATGTACTGAAATAGGCTCGTCCCTACAGTTACAGCCCAATAAGCCAGTTGATCCCACGGAAGTAAATAACCTGTGAAGTTCGAAAATATTATTAGTACAAATAAGATAATTCCAACCAGCCAGTTTACTTTTCGTGATGATTGAAATCCACCAGTAAAAACAACTCTAAGAAGATGAAGAAAAGTAATGAGCACTAAAAAAACCCCACTCCAATGATGTATGTTCCTTATCAACTGACCAAACAAAACCTCATTCTGCAGGAACTGGATTGAGTCATAAGCTTTCTGCGGTATAGGCTCGTAGTAAAATCTTAAAAGAATTCCAGTAATAAATTGAACTACAATTAGAAGTACTGCCATCCCCCCGAGTCCAAATGTCCTTGTTAAGTGGATAGCGTCTTCTCTGATAAATTTGGGATGAAGATGGAGAAAGATATTTGTAAATGTTCTGGGTTTTTCGTTCGCTTTCTTAATTAACAATTTTGTACCGATTCAATTCTCTATAAAGTTGATTTTCCTTATTGAAATATAATTAAGCAACGGACGACTAACACAAAAAAATTACTAAAAACTATTTAATCATTTAAAATCATACTTAAAAGATGTCCGAATTCCATAGTCGGTAGTAGATGCATTTGTGGATTGTGGTTTATTATCAAAAGTAAAATAGAAATTGACTTCCCAGTAGAGGTTGAAGATAATTTCCCAATCCAGATTAATATCGAAATTAGATCTGATACGTCCAAAGTTTGTTAAGTTTGGGATAAAATTTAGGCTCGCAAGTAAACTTATTCGAGGATGAACATATACAAACTGCCGATACTGACTAGAAATCAGTAATTCGAGATTATTCTGGTTTGCTGTTCCGCCAGTGTAAGACTCTTTATTTATTCGCAAACCACTCCCAAACAGGAGTTGATTATGATTTGTTTTCAAAAACGAATAGCTGGCCCCTCCTCCTAAAGACGTTCTAAGATTTAAGCCAAGTTCCGTATTTTGTTCGAGCATTATCGTACCAACGAGATTGAATCGATTATTGAGTATTTTAGAAATGTCAAATTCAAGATCTTGTTTTTTGCTGGTTTTCTTATCTTTATCCTCGGTAATTATGGAATTAATATCTAGAGATGAAATTATTGCCGTAGTTTGATAGGTTATATCAGCCCCAATATTCAAATGTTTTATAGAACTAGCCTTAGTGAAATTAATTCCCAGGCTAACAATTCCCCTTAAGCGTTTCCAGAAGCTGTCTTTAATCGGAGCGATTCTGACAACAAACTCCCTGGATAATATTTTACTTGTTACGAATCCTTTAACATTTATATCTCTGGTTCCTCTAAGTGTGTCAAGTGTTCCGTAAAAGATTCTTCCATCATTAACTTCAACTTCAAAATACTGATTTGAAAAAACTTTCTCGATTTTTTCCCACTCAATTTGTATCGTACCCATGTCGTCGGTTTTGCATTCAAGCAGTCCAAATTCTAACCCCCTTATTTCACAGGTAATATTATTTCCGTTTAGTAATATCACCTCGTCTACTTTTTGAGCATAGAGACTGCTTAGATGTAGTAGTACAACTAAAATTACTAAATATAGTTTATATATAAATTTATAGATCAATGAATTTTACAGATGAAATTTCGTGTAAAACTAATATACTATTTTCCCAAACGAACAAATACTCCGCCTGTAAAATCGGCCTCAACAAATTGAGTCCAGGTGCCCACACCTACACCGCACCCACCGACACCACACCAGAAGCCAGCTCCCGAAAACTGAAGTGGGACAAGAAGCCGTGCCTGAAGTTTTATACCAAACCTATCCGAAAGATAGATTTTTGCACCCCCTCCAAAAGTAACAGAGAATCTCCATTCGTCACTCAGGTTATTTTTAGTTGGATGAAACAACGTTGCTCCTAATGTTAATGCAAAGAAAGGTCTGACTTTTCCCTTATTCGGTTCATACATACCACCAACCTGGAAATGATGGATTGCTACATCAGTAATAGGCTCGGTTTCCCCGGTGAATTTTCTAAGTTCAGCAGATGTATTTGAGATTGTCCAAAATATAACAGCATTAAGTTCAGACTTAACTTTAACATCCAGACCGAGGCCATAATTTGGGGCATCTTTTATTTTAAGCTCACCTTCTCTAACCGGGACATCGCTGGAAATTAAATATCCCCCGAATCCGGAAATTTGAGTTTGCGCATTACTTACAACAGGATAAACAAAAACAATCAAAACAAATAGAGTGACTATATTTTTATAAAAACTTCCTATTTGCATATCTAACTCCTATAGGTAATAAATAAATAATTAAATAAATCACTTGGTCAATTTGTTGTTCTAAAATGCCTCTTCCATCGCAAAATATATTCCAGTGTTTTTTTCGGCAAATCCTATATCTACTCTTAGATTAATTTTTTCGGTTTCATCAAATACAAACCTTATTCCAAAACCGTATGAATGTTTAAATTCATCGAGACGGAAATTAGATAATTTATCTGCAACATCTCCGAAAGAAAAAAATGCATTTACGCCCAACCTCCACCATACAATTTTCCTGTATTCAACTTGTGTTACAATGTAGTCTCTGTCCCTGTACCTGCCCTCAAAATATCCTCTCATTCTGTTACTCCCGCCAAGAGCAGCAAGCCTATAAAAGGGTGGAGATCCGTTGCTCAAATGAGTGTACGTCTGGAAAGCTATAATATGAGTTTTTAAAGGTTCCCAAAATTGTCTAAAATCAACAATAAATTTATCAAATGAAAAATCGCTTAGAAAAAACTTTCTATAAAATACTCCCTGCAATTTAAGGTAGGTGCCTTCGGAAGGATAAAAAATATTGTTTCTGTGATCAAAGGTAATACTTAAACCAGCACCACCAATTTTACCACCATCTTCACCTGGGACATTATTATTAAAGTATGGATTTTTACGCTTGTCTATCATGGTGTTATTAGCATACTCATAAATAATCCCGGTGTGTAAATTTTGGAATACCAGATTTTTACTGGCAATCTCTAAAGTCACATTAAATTGTTGCGTCAGGTATTCACTTACTGTATCAATGTCGGGCGTTTTATTCCCGACACTAAAGAACCGTCCAACCTCATTAGAGAAATTCAGTCTTGAACTAAAGTAAAACTTATCAATCCCCGGAAAATAGATCTCCGGACTAAGTACCAAATTATATTGTTTGTTTGTAGTATAAAATACAGAAAGGAGGACTTTAGATGGCTTCAATTCTTTATTTGCTGCTGTTCTAAAAAACATTAATCCTCCAGCCCCGACTGCTAATTTAGATTCGGGTGAATAGAAAATATACGGATATCCAATAATACCAAAATCGGTGAATACGAGTGAGTCTGTTTTCTGATTTTCGTGAATTGCTATCTCAAGATTAACACCTTTTGTTTGTGAAGAATCCTTATCTTCCTGAGAGTAAGCATTGGATAAACAAACAAAAATTATAGCAAATAATAGTTTGTACATCATTTAATTTATTTTCTTACCAAGTGGTACCAAATAAATCTCACTAATTATATTTATTATTAATTCAATTTGTAACTTAACTAAATTCTTTTTACCAATGTCCACCGATAGTCCTTTAGAATCATTTTTTCAAGAACGTGTTTTGTTTTAGATTGACAAAAACTTTGCCGGATAAAATAAAAAATTTATACAGTGGTTTAAATGTTTAATTTATAAATAGTTA
>CBEPPX010000065.1:0-8126 GCA_965511205.1 uncultured Ignavibacteriales bacterium
GGGTCCAAAACACCATTTTTCCCAAATGCCTGGCTTACTTTCATAAATACCAGGTAGATAAACGTGATCAATATATTCAATCCTACCTGCCCGGCTAATCCGCTTTTCCTTCTGCTTACAGCTATCGGTAGTCCGAAAAGAACAATGATTAAGTTTGCCACTGCAAAGGCGTACCTGGAATGATATTCTATTAAGGTTGCTGTAGGATCGTTTCCTGCTCGTTTCTGCGACTCAATCAGTGCCGATAATTCATCCAGGTTCATCTCCTCTACTTTTTGCTGCTTCGTGGTAAGATCGATTGGTTTGAAGTTAAGATTGCTTACAGTTAATGAATCGAAAAAACTTGCTGATTCCTTTTCGTTTATAAATAATCTTTTAACTCCCTTCAGTGCAATCCATTGAGCCGATAGAGTATCGTAACTTAATTTCTGCGCATCAATTCTTCCAGTCATCCTGGTTGGATCATCTACATCAAAATCCTGTATGCTTACCCTATTTGCCCTGTTTGTTCCAGCATCAAAAAAAGAGATACTAATTATCCTGCTTTCGGAATCCTGGAAATAGATGTTGCTTCCTGTAAATGATAATCCTTTTTTTAGATAAACCTGTGCGATGTTAATTTTTGTTTTATTTGCCATCGGCACAAGGTATCCTCCAAAGTAAACAGAGAAAGCGCTTATTAGCATGGCAGTTACTACAAATGGAGCCATAAACCTGTACAGGCTTACTCCGCTTGCCCTCATAGCAGTAAGCTCACTAAGTACTGCTATTTTACCGGCAGTAAAAAGTGCTGCGAATAATACAGAAACCGGTGTTATCAGCTTAATAATTTCCGGTGCAAATACTGCATAGTAGTGCAAAATTTTAAGCGGCGATACGTCCTGGTCAAGGAAGTCATCTAGGTTTTCCATCGCATCTATTACAACAAAGAGCGCAGTAAAACCGATCAACCCGAAAAATATCGTTTGCAAAAACTGTCTTGCCAGGTACTTATCAAGAATTTTCATATTCACTACTGCTGTATTTCATTCTCTTTGGTACAAGTTTTTTAAGAAATGTAAATTGGATAGTAACAGTCTCACGGTTCGTTCTTATCAAAAGAAAAATCCCAATTATTCCCAGGAAAAAATTTGCTGCCCACATTCCAATAACCGGGGAGAACACACCTCTCTCTGCAAGCTTTTCGCCTCCTATCAGGAAAGCCCAGTAAACAAGAAAGAAAAATAAGCTTATACTTGCGGCAACTCCAAAGCCACCTTTTTTAACCATTATACCAAGTGGTGCACCAATTAACATAAACACTATACAGGCACCAGGAATGGCATATTTTTTATAGATCTCAACTTCATACTTTTCAATTTCCCTGTTAGCCCATTCAACTCGTTTCATGTTAGAAATTATAACATTCTTTGCTGTTTTAATTCTATCCTGTATCCTAACATAGATAAGTGCATCCGTCTGTTGTGTATTTACTGTAGAATAAACCGTAGCGTATGCAGTGTCTTTAAAGAAATATTTATTTACTTCTTCTTCTAATCCTGCAAAATATTTTTTCCTATTCAATTTAATGCTGTCAACAATCGCTCGCATTCTTTCAACTCTTAATTCTCTTTCTCCTCTTAAACCTCCCTGCGATTGGTTGAAAGTAAATTGCTCGGCATCCATTGTAATTCTGTGTTTCTCAAAAACAAGCTTCCTGTACAATCCCGTCTCTTTTACATCCGATTCATGTATCTCACCGTTTCTTAAATCCATTATCAGGTTTTTCTGGTCGTGTGAAAAAAATATAATTCCTTTCTTCGCAGTAACAACATTTATTTTTGCAGGATCGGTGTAATCATAAATTGTTACCTGGCTAAGTTCGTTTTTTTGTTCGTCTATTTTTCTAACTAAAATTGCGTAGTTTGAAACTTCCTGCGAAAAGAATCCCGACTCCAGTGAAAGAGTAGGTTTTTTTCTAGAGATGTCTGACATTAAAATTTTTGCCTGGTAGTTGGTATCCGGAAGAATTTCGTTATTGAATAGGAAAAGCAAATAAGCTACAATAATACTTGCTATAAATGATGCAGACATCATTCTGTAAAGGGATGCGCCGGAAGATTTTATTATAGTCACTTCGTTGTTTTGAGACAGACTTCCGTACGTCATCAAAGCTGCTACAAGTGTTGCCATCGGAATTACGAGGACGAGCATCCACGAGAGGTTGTAAGCAATTAATTGAATGATTAGCCAGGTGTCCAACCCTTTTCCAACAAGCCGGTCTGCAAACTTCATTAAAAATTGAAGCAGCAATACACCCATCATAGTAGCTGCTGAATAGATAAAGGGCGCAATATGGTTGCGTAATATATACCTGTGAATAATCATTGATTAAAAATAACCAGAGCTTTATAGTTTAACAAGATTGTAATTAACTTAATTAATAATAATAAAAGAATTTACTATATTAGGTAACACTTATTTGAATCTGTCATAATTTATTGAATGCAGAAATTTATACTTTTTTTTACTATTCTGTTACTCACATTTAGTTGCCAGTCTCATAAACTAGGTCGAATTGCTCAAATTTCTAAAGACGATTTGTACCCGAGATGGTTAATTAGTAACGGCTATCATACAGAGCAAACATCGGGTATAACGTATATTGGCTACAACAATGAAGACGAAAAGTTTTTTCTTTTAGTTGATGATATTGGCAAAATCCACAGGATGAAAATTACTAATGATACTTCTTTCAGTTTCACTTCAATATGTTTTAGTGAAGAGGTTTTGTGGTATTTTTATGATTTCCCAAAACTTGATTTTGAGGAGATAACTTACGATAAATATACAGGCGATGTTTATTTATCTATTGAAGGCAATGAAGATAATTATAATGATTTTGTAGGAATCTATAAAATCTCTTTTATTAATAATGATCCTTTTAATAATTCCATTGAAAAAATTAGGAAACTCAATATTCAACCTGAATCAGAATTTTATAAATATACTCAATGGAATATTGGTTACGAAGGTTTAGGGCTCGATTCAAACTACCTCTATCTTGGTTTGGAAGGATTAGTAAAAGATAAGGAATTTGCTGATAGCACAATCATTTACGTAGTTGATAAAGATAATCTGACAATTTTAAAAAAAATTAGTACCAAAGAGTTAGGCATTCATTCAATCGGAGGATTATATGCCGATAACAATTTTAATTTGTGGGGAGTTGATAGAAATAATAGAAGATTATTTAGGATTGAACTTAATGAAGACCTAGAGATCATTGATACAACCAGTTGGAAATTAAAACCAACCATTCCCGGATATCCGGAAATTGATTATGTGGGTTCAATAGAATCTATTACATTTGATAAAGATAGTAATATTTTCTTGGTTGATGATCCATGGAGAGAATATTTTATTCCTTCGGAAGATGTTCTTGTTAAGCTTGATTCCCAAACAATTAGTAACTTTAATAATTATATCCCTGTCATTTTCAGGTACAAACTAAAATAAGTATAAGGAGTTAGCGTTGGAAAAAGTTGTTAACTATATAAATAGTAACAGAGAACGGTACGTTAAAGAGCTTAAGGATTTTTTAAGAATCTCCAGTATCAGTACTCTTCCTGAATTTAAAAATGAAATGAATAAAGCTGCAGAATATGTTAAGAATTCTTTAACACAGGCAGGACTTAATAAAGTTAAGATACACAAAACCAAAGGGCATCCAATTGTATACGGCGAATGGCTTGGCGCTCCCGGCAAACCAACCGTGCTCATTTACGGGCATTATGATGTTCAGCCGGTTGACCCTATCGAATTGTGGAATTCTCCTCCTTTCCAGCCAACTATAAAAAACGGTAAAATTTATGCAAGAGGCGCTACTGATGACAAAGGGCAAATGTATGTTCATATAAAAAGTCTCGAAGCTTATTTTAAAACTGTTGGTAAACTTCCGGTTAATGTAAAAATTTTAATTGAAGGTGAAGAAGAGATAGGCAGTGCCAGCTTGAGTGAGTTTGTAAACAAAAATAAAAAGATACTTGAATGCGATACTGTTTTAATTTCTGATACAGCTTTATTTGCTCAGGGTCTGCCAACTCTTACTTATGGATTAAGAGGGATTTGCTATATGGAAGTTGAAGTTACAGGTCCGGATAGGGATCTCCACTCGGGCTCTTTTGGTGGCTCTGTTGCAAATCCAATTAATGTTCTAGCTAATATGATAAGCCAGCTACAGGATAGAAACGGCAAAATTAAAATACCCGGATTCTACGATGATGTTTTAAAACTTTCAAAAAAAGAAAAAGCAAACTTTAAATTGCTTCCACATTCTGATCGGAAATTTGCACAGGAGATAGGCGTAACTCATTTGCAGGGAGAAGAGGGCTATACTACCCTGGAAAGAGTATGGGTGAGACCCTCGCTTGATTGTAACGGAATTATAGGAGGTTTTACTGGAGATGGCGCAAAAACTGTTCTCCCTTCAAAAGTAAAAGCTAAAATTAGTATGCGACTTGTTCCCAACCAGGATCCAAAAAAGATAGCAAAGCTTTTTTCAAAGTATATAAAAAGTATCGCACCTAAATCTGTAAAAGTTAAAGTAACTGATTTACATGGTGCTCAACCTATGATCTCTCCTTTAAATGGTAAATCTACAATTGCTGCTGCCAAAGCTATGTCTAAAGCATTCGGCAAGAAAACTGTTTTTATGCGCGAAGGAGGATCCATTCCAATTGTAGTTGTGTTTGCCGATAAATTAAAAGCACCGCCTGTACTTATGGGTCTGGGATTGAATAGCGAAAACCTGCATTCGCCAAACGAGCATTTCGATCTTAATCATTTTCAACTAGGCATTTTAAGTTCGGCGTATTTTTTAGATGAGTTTGCAAAATAATTTTTGTCCTATTCTAAGATTGAAAAATTTATTTTTAAGAATACATTTTTTCTATCACCGCATATAAAAAGTTTTATTAACTTTTTTTTACGGTTTATATATCAAATAAATCCCGATGGATTAAGGTATTGCGGCATAATTATTGCCTTATCATCATTTTAGATTACAAGCAAAAAATTTTGTGAAGAACTCAGTTAAATATCTACTCATCATTTTCTCAGCTATATTTTTATTTTCCTGTACTGATAGTGGTGAGGTTGATCAGGTTTCTACGGGAAGTGATGAAGGAGTTGCGTACTCTCCGGAAAAAGATGCAAAGATACAGCGTTATAATCTTGAGCAGCAAAAAAAACAAGCTGGCAATAGAAAACCCTGTGATGCACTGGCAATAAATGAATTTGTACTGGAGACTTATCCTGAGGGCTCATACCTTGTTAACTTCGATAAAAATTTAACGTTCGATGTACCGAATCCGGCAGTTATAAACTACAATCAAGATCCAAAGTATTTCTTTGCAGTTATAGCCAAATCAAGACCGGGCGAAAGGTTGATTGAAACTAAAAACATTGTTGGATACGATCAGAGTTTTATTGATTTGGATAGCACTGAGCTGGGGACAGCTTTCTTTTACCTTACTTTGTTTGAATGTAACGCAGGTAACCTCCAGGTTGTATGGGAATCGCTCATACCTTCACACGGCGGATTTAATAACCTTTGTTTACATAAATGGAATTTAAAAAACACACCGTACATCAGGGTAAATTTTCATTACGGAAGAGGTATTGGTCATATAGATTATAATTATTTTTTAATTGATGGCTTAAGATCAGAACCTCACATAATGATGACTTACGAAGGGATAAATTTTAAACGGACAATTGCGAATGTTAACAACGATAAATTCCCTGATTATTATGAGTTCATTTTTTATGATCTGGAAGACAGGGTATTTTCGCGCGATTCTGTTGCTTTTATCTGGCAGCCGGAAGAAAGCGTTTATGTAAATACCAGAAACCGCAAGCAAACACGCCCTTATTAAAGAATATTTTCATATTTTTACGTTTCATTTCTAATCATCTGTTGATGATGAACTTCCATTTTTGCAACTCAGCAGGATTATTTGGAGATAAGAAAAATTTCAGTTTTATTTATGATTAGTAAATAATAATTTTGTACATATAGAAATTCCAATTCAGGAGAATAAATGCTCGAAGCAATAGATAACAAAGATGCCATTGTTGAACATTTCGAATCGAAAGGATATGCATCGGTTACAGAAAATGAACATAAGTTAATAAAATCATATACTGATGTAGAGAAAGAACTGGAAGCCCTATACAGCGGTGTTGGATTGAGAAATATATCTCATTTAGGTTTGATTGAACTGAAAGGTAAAGATGTACTGGATTTTCTTCACCGCATCACTACAAACTCAATTAAAGATTTACCAAAAGAAGGAGTCACAAAAACAGTCTTCACAACAGAAAAAGGTAGAATAATAGGGTTAGGTGTTCTCTTAAACTTTGAAGATTACCAGTTGCTTGTTTGTGATAGAAAAAGTAAACCAAATGTTATGAGCTGGATAAGAAAATATGTAATCACCGATGATGTACAGGTGAATGATGCAAATGTTAAATATAGTCTGCTGGAGCTTTGCGGCCCGCAGGCAGATTCATTTATAACTTTGGTTACCGGGAATATTGTTAATGAAATTGAACCGAATACATTCCGGATTGTTAATACCGAAAATATCTTATTCTTCCTTGTTAAACTTATAGATGAAATAGGAGGGAACAAATTCTGGATGCTGGGCGATTATGAAAATAGTAAAAAGCTGGTTGACTATATGCTTGAAAATAAAGGAGCTTACGATTTTACTTTGATTGGTGAGGATGCATATAATTCTTATAGAATAGAACAGGGAATTCCTGTCGCCCCAAATGAATTGAATGACAATTATAATCCGCACGAAGCAGGGCTAATTGATTTTGTTGATCTTGACAAAGGATGTTTTATTGGGCAGGAAGTTATTGGTCGGCTTGATGCATACGATAAAGTGCAAAGGCAAATATCAGGGATCACTTTTTCCGAAGCGGTTAAAGATGATGAGCGGCTAACCCTGGTTGATGAAAATGGTAACGAAGCAGGTATTGTAACTTCAAGCATTAATTCAACTAAGCTTAAAGAGTATATCGGTTTGGCTTATATTAAAAAGCAATTCCTAAATAATGAAACAAAGCTTATAGCAAAGAACAGTACGAGTAGAACTATACCTGTAGAAGTAGATTCTTTACCATTTATAAAATGAAGATATATACCGGAAAAGGAGATAAAGGAGAAACAGGACTCTATGGCGGTAAAAGAGTCCCTAAAAATTCCCAGCGTATAGAAGCATACGGAATTGTAGATGAACTGAATTCATTTGTTGGGCTGGCTGTTACCGAAACTATTGATAAAGATGTAAAAGCACTTCTTCTAAAAATCCAGAACCAGTTATTTACTGTTGGTGCTGATCTTGCTACATCGGAGGGAAAAAAGCAGGAAAGTGATGGAACTCCTTCAGAGTTTTATAGTAGTATAGAAAAAGAGATTGATAAATATGATGCAAAACTGGAAGAATTGAAAAACTTTATACTTCCCGGCGGCTCTAAAAGTTCTGCAAATCTTCATATTTGTCGCACAGTTGCAAGAAGGGCGGAAAGAGCTGTTGTATCATTAAAAAATAGTGTTGAAATTGGTGATAATATTCTTATATTCTTAAACAGGTTAAGCGACCTGTTCTTTGTTCTTGCACGTTTTGAAAATAAAGTCTCAGGCAATCCTGATGTAAAATGGGAGAAATAAATTTTTATTTTCTTTTGTTTTATCTTTTCCCTCTTTCTTTAAGGGGGTGAAATTGGCTTCGACGGGATTAAAGAGACATTAAACTGCGCACCGTGTTTTCCTGCAGACACGTTAAACGGCGGGAAAAAAAATAATTAGCGAATACGATTACGCTCTAGCTGCGTAAATTAACGCAGCCGTTCCCTGTTCTCCCTCGTACCGGGGTTCAGATGAACGCCGTTAGGTATGATAGCTGACCCTTTCACCCGGCAAGGGAAGGCGAATCCGCGTCGGCGGTTACGGGCACGCTTAAAGTGATCCTTGCCAGTTTGGTAGCTTTTAAGTTAAATTAAAAACCGGATATGTGTGTAGACGTTTTTTGGATCTTAATTTCGGACGCGGGTTCGACTCCCGCCACCTCCAC
>CBEPPX010000066.1:0-7967 GCA_965511205.1 uncultured Ignavibacteriales bacterium
CCATTGGTTATAAAAAAATTTCCCAAAAAAATATTGAAACCGGTTTCTCTATAGAAAATAAAAAAATCTTAAGATTGGTTTTGCAGTTGATCTGAGAAAATGGGCCGGGCCGGTTCTAGGTACTGCCTTCCTAAAGAAATTTTTTGAACTCTTAGTTTTTAACAATCATTTTTTTTATAACCAATGGGACCCTACCACCCTATTGGCAAAACGAGGTTTGGATTGCTTGCCAATAGTTAAGATTTATTTTTCTTGCAACTCTCAGCATAAATTTGGAATTTACATTAGTTAATCAGCTACACTTAAATTTATGTTTTATGATATGGCTAATAATGTACATATCGTCCCCTTACTTATAGTTTTTTCATTCCTGCTTATACCAAATTTATCTTTTCCACAAGATGATGAAATTAATTTCAAGCACCTCTCCGTCGAAGACGGTTTATCAAACAGTTCTGTATTTGCTATTCTGCAGGATAGCCGGGGTTTTATGTGGTTTGGTACAAATAACGGACTAAACCGCTGGGACGGTTACAAGATTAAAATATTTACTCATAACCCAAAGGACCCCAACACATTATCAAACGCTATAATTACTGCATTGTATGAAGATAGGCAAGGTGTGATGTGGGTAGGCACACAAAACGGTTTGAATAAATTCAACAGGGAAAAAGAAAACTTCACAAGGTATAATATTAGTGATATTCGTATAGACAACACTCAACAAAATGATATCTATCAAATCCTGGAAGATATTTCCGGAGCATTATGGATTGCTACCGGATACGGTCTTTGCAGATTTGATTATGCTACAGGAAAAGTTCAGCGTTTTGTTCCAAAGCCTGAGTACACTAAACCGGTATTTAGTGAGAACCAAATAAAGTCAGTTTGTGAAATTGAAAAGAACAGGTTATTACTCGGAACGGGAGGTGGATTAATTAGCTTCATACCTGGGACAGGTGAATTTACTAAGCTGCCGTTTAATGATTCTGCCGTAGATAGTAATCCATCTATTTCTAAAGTTTATAAAGACAAAGCCGGTACTTTATGGCTTGTGATGGAAAAGCGCGGTCTTATTCAGTTTAATATTGAAAGCGGGGAATTCTATCGTTATATACTTGACCATGAGGTTCCTTCCTCTATTATTAAAGGGCCAATGCACGAAGATCAATCAGGAATACTGTGGATAGGAACCAGTGGCGGTGGATTAAACAAATTTAATAGAGATACTAAACGTTTTAATGCATATAAACATAACAGCAGGGATGCCGGAAGCATTTGTAGTTCTTCAATCTTAGCTATTGATGAAGACAAAGATGGTAACCTGTGGATAGGGACGTTGGATAACGGTATTAGCGTTATACCAAAATGGGGTAAAAACTTTAAACATTACGTGCACGACACCGAAGATCCTTCCAGTTTGGGATATGGAGAAGTGATGGCAATTTGTGAAGCCAGGTCCGGCGATCTATGGGTAGCACATTGGGGCAGCGGTATCAGTCGTCTAATTACTGGAAGCAGAAAGTTTATCCACTATGTATATAATCCATCTGCACAAATAAGCATTGGTCAAGATTTTGTCGGTTATATTTACGAAGACAGGTTCGGTTATATATGGGTAGGCTCGTGGGGATTAGACCGCATTGATCCGATTACAAATCAAGTTATTCACTATCGGCATGATTTAACCGATATCAATTCTCTTGGCGGGTACCGTGTTTTCAAGATTTATGAAGATCGAGAAGGAATAATGTGGTTCGGCACCTGGGATGGAGGATTGGATAGATTTGATAGGAATAGCGGAACTTTTAAACACTTTAAGCATGATCCTTTAGATTCTATGAGTCTAAGTGATAATTTTGTCTTAAGTATATATCAGGATAGTAAAGATATTCTTTGGGTAGGAACAGTTAATGGGCTATGTAAACTGATTCATTTGGAAAATGGAAAAGATGTATTTGTGCGGTATAAACACGATCCTCTGAATCCAACTAGTTTATCAAATAACAGCATTTTTGAAATTTTTGAAGATAGTAATAAAAGATTATGGATTGGAACTGAGGAGGGTCTAAATCTCTTCAACCATGAAGAGAATGGTTTTATCTCGTTCACAGTAAATGATGGACTTCCCGATAATTCCATTGGATCTATTTTAGAAAATGATCAAAAGAATCTTTGGTTACGAACTGATGGAGGATTGGTCACATTTAATCCTGAAACGATGGTATTCAAAACCTATGATGAGAGAGACGGTTTAAAGTACTGCCGCATGGTACAATCCGGATACAATGCTTTTCATAAAGGCAGATCAGGAAAATTTTATTATGGAGGAATGAACAGCCTTGTTGTATTTCATCCGGATAGTCTTAAGGATAATCCCAATCCTCCACGAATTGTGCTTACTGATTTCAAACTTAACAACAAGCCTGTAGAAATTGGCGATAGTTCTTATCTAGAAAAAACAATCACCGAAACAAAAACAATAGAGCTACCTTATTATGAAAATATTCTCTCCTTTGAGTTTTCAGCTTTAGATTATACTGCTCCAGGTAAAAATCAATATGCCTATAAAATGGAAGGAGTTGAAAAGGATTGGGTTTTCACCGATGCAACTCGTCGCTATGTATCATATACTAATCTTGATCCGGGCGATTATCTCTTCAGTGTAAAAGGTTCCAATAATGACGGTGTATGGAATGAAGAAGGTGTTTCTATCTCGATCATCATCAACCCGCCCTGGTGGGCAACGGGGTGGGCTTATTTACTGTATGTTTTGTTTATTGTCTCTTTGTTTACCGGGGTAACAAGATTTTATTTAAACCGCCAGAAATTAAAACAACAGTTAGGGTTAGAGCACGAGCATGCTGAAAAACTAGGCGAGATTGACAAAATGAAGTCACGCTTTTTTGCGAACATATCCCACGAGTTCCGCACGCCGCTTACATTAATATTGGGGCCGGTAAAACAGATTATAAATGGAATAAAAGACACAAAGATAAAAGAGGAATTAAAGTTAGTCCATAGAAACGCTAATAGACTTAATGGAATGGTAAACCAGCTACTTGACCTTTCCAAACTGGAAGCTGGAAAGATGACTCTTAAAACAACTAAGATCAATGTCATTCCGTTCTTAAAAGGATTGGTATTTTCTTTTGCATCTTTAGCTGAGAGAAAGAAGATAGCACTTAAGTTTAATTCAGATTTGGATGAGGTTTTAGTAAACGTTGACAAAGATAAAGTGGAGAAGATGATATATAACATTTTATCAAATGCATTTAAGTTTACATCGGAAGGCGGAGGCATAATTGTAAATGTTACAACAACTCATCAAATTACTTCTCCTTTTAACAAGGGGGGAACACAAGGGGGGTCAGTTGAGATTAAAGTTAGCGATACAGGCATAGGTATTTCAGAAGAACGAATTGATAATATATTTGATCGTTTTTATCAGGTGGATGGTAGTCATACAAGAGAGCACGAGGGAACCGGAATTGGATTAGCACTAACAAAGGAGCTTATAGAATTACATAAAGGAGAAATATCGGTTGAGAGTGAAGTGGGCAAAGGAACAACTTTTGTAATTAGTCTTCCTTTAGGCAGAGATCATCTGAAACCGGAAGAGATAATTGAAGAAAAAGTTGACGAGAAAAAAGTTATTCGAACAATGGATGAAGTTGAATTTATTGAGGAAATTAATGCAAAAGAGAAATTTAATATTGAAACATTTACAGAGACGGACAAACCTTTGCTCCTTATTGTTGAGGATAATGTGGATGTAAGGAATTATATAAAAGGATATCTCGAAGAGAACTACAAAATTATTGAAGCCGTAAATGGAAATGATGGATTTCATAGATCGCTGCAGAGTAGCCCTGATTTGATTGTGAGCGATGTAATGATGCCAGAGATGGATGGTTTTGAGTTATGTGATAAATTAAAAACAGATGAGAGAACCAGTCACATTCCAATAATTCTTTTAACTGCTAAAGCATCAGGGCAGGATAAGATTGGAGGACTGGAAATGGGTGCTGATGATTATATAATGAAGCCATTCGATGCTGAGGAATTACAGGTACGGATTAAAAATCTAATTGATCAGCGGAAAAAGCTGCGAAAACATTTTAAGAAAGAGGGACTCGTCGATTTAGATAATAAAAATATTACTTCGACTGATAAAAAGTTTTTGAAAAAAATATTGGAAATAATAAATAGTCATATATCTGATTCGGGATTCAGTACAGACAAGTTAGCTGATGAGATTGGATTAAGCAGATCTCAGTTACACAGAAAACTGGTAAGTTTAATTGGGGAATCTCCAGGTGATCTAACACGAAGGATAAGATTATCTAAAGCCGCAAAACTAATCGCAGAAAAATTTGGAAATATTTCAGAGATTGCCCTGGAGGTAGGTTTCAGTAATCCGGCAAACTTTGCACAAAGTTTCCGGCACCAGTTTAGGGTTTCACCTTCCGAATACGAACAACAGCATCTCAAATAACCAAATCAATTAAAGTTTCATTTTTATTCTAATTGCAACAAATTCAATGTAATTTGCAACAAATTTGGTAGAGAAACACCCTCCAAATTTTGTTTATTGTTATTGAATTTATAACAATATCACATTAACAATCTTACGGAGGCTGCTATGAAAAACTTTTCTTTACTTTTTTTCATTATTGTTTTTACTGCTATCCAAACCTACTGCCAGGATACTATTCACGTCCCTGCAGATTACACCACCATTCAAGCTGGTATTGATGCGGCACAAAATGGGGATATGGTTTTAGTTGATGACGGAACATATCTTGAAAACATCAACTTTAGTGGAAAAGCAATAACAGTTGCCAGTAATTTTATAATTGATGAAGACACGAACCATATCAGTAATACTATAATTGATGGCAGCCAGCCAAGTAATCCGGATAGTGGTTCGGTCGTAACATTTGAATCCGGGGAGGATACCACTTCTGTTTTGTATGGATTTACAATTACAGGTGGTACCGGTACTTTGAGCCACCTGACACAATCCACCCGGCGGGGTGGAGGAGTTCTATGTTACCAATCCGGTGCCCGAATTGAATATAACATTATTGAGAATAATGAGTGTCTTCATCAATTGAATGCATTTGGTGGTGGAATCTGTGAAATGAATGTAAGTTCTGATCCTCACCTATCGTATGTAATAGTTGAAAATAATAAAATTAGAAATAATCGTTGTGAGTCTAATGAAAATCGTGCAATGGGAGGAGGAATTTATCTTCGAGGGGAGGGTAGAATTGCTAATAATAATATTATAAATAATGAAGTAGAATTCAGTGGAGCGTCCGGAAGTAATCGAGCTAGTTTTGGCGGAGGCATCTTATGTGGTTGGTGGGCTGGGGGCTTTGCATCTGTAAAAATCTACGATAATATAATCGTTAACAACCGGGCTTTGAGTAACAACACAGGTGGGGCTGCATATTGCGGCGGCGTAGATTTAATTCATACAAATTGCGACTTCCGGGGAAATACTGTGAAAGACAACCGGGTGAGCGGTGCTCCCTGGGGTTATGGAGGGGGTATGCGGATTTTAGATTCTTCACCTACAAGCTTTATTACTGATAACGATTTTATCAATAACGGACCTTTGGATGCCTCTGTTATGGTGCTAGGTGGCGGATTACTGACGGTTCAGACTAAAAACCTAACTGTTGAAAAAAATTCATTTCAGTTTAATAGTGGAGTAATTGGCGGCGGAATGTATCTCTCTGCTGATTCGGTGATTTCTGTTCGAAATAATAAGTTTTTACAAAACAATGCAACTGATTACGGGGGCGGCATAGCGATTGAAGACTGCAGTCCATTGTTTGAAAATAATCTAGTTGCCGGAAACACATCCTGGTGGGGCGGCGGGATTGCTGTGTCTTCCACCGTTAATATATCCGACGACAATACAGGTATCAACCTGCTAATGATGATGTCTGGCGGCATTGGTGAATTTACTACTGAAGACAACCCTACTTATGTCTTGCCATCCCCGCTGAAAAAAAATACCTCCTTAGTTATCAAACCGCTAATAATTAACAATACTATTGTGGATAATTCTGCAACCGCTCAAGGTGGTGGAATTTATAACGAACTCTCTCAGCCAACAGTACTTAACACAATCTTGTGGGGTAATACGGCCGCCCAGGATTCTCAGATATATGTTCTGAATGATACTATTTTAGTAGAATACTCAGATGTCCAAGGTGGCTGGTCAGGGGAAGGAAATATTGATGCTGATCCATTTTTTGTAGGTGGTGATTCTCTCTATCACCTTCAAAAAACCAGTCCTTGCATTCAAACAGCAATAGACACAATTGAGATTGCTGGGGTAATGTGCTTTTGTCCACCCGATGATATTGAAGGAAATCTTCGACCTTATCCAGTGGGAACAATGCCGGATAGGGGAGCTTATGAATATCAGTTTCTGGTGGGCATTGAAGAAAATTTGTCATCGCTTGTTCCTGATGCATATTCACTTTCACAAAACTATCCCAATCCATTTAACCCGAGCACAACGATAGAGTTTGCATTACCAACACCGGGTTTTGTTACACTTAGCATATTTAATATTCTCGGTGAAAAGGTTGCAACTTTGGTTTCAGAAAATTTAGTAGCAGGCAACTACAAATATCATTGGGATGCCAAAAGATTGACCAGCGGTGTGTATTTATACAAATTAGAGGCGGGCAATAATATCCTGGTCCGCAAGATGATATTGATACGATAAGAGAAATTTGCCGGATAAAAAATTAAGCTCGGGACGATAATCATTCGTCCCGGTTGATTTATTGAAAATCAAATTTAGATAAATATTTTACAAGAGGATGATGTTATGAACAGAACCGTAATACTTTTTTTATTTATGATTTTTATTTTTACACAGGCGCAGAGAGTTGATGCGCAGCAGACGGATGTTCTGTCTGTTTCATCAATGGGAACTCAAACAACGCTCAATGAATTTTCGGTTCACGAGATAGACACGCTTATTCAGTATTTAATCAATCAAACAAATTTAGACACCTTGATATACTTTGTAAATATTCTAACGGGTGAAGATTCTGTTACTATTAATGACAGTACCTATCTGGTGCTTTCCCGATATCTGTTCCATCCACATAATGATCTGGCAGCGGACTTTATCTTTCAAACATTAAATCGCTTTAACATACCTACCTATAATCAAAATTATACAAACGGCAGGAATGTTTTCAGCATCAAGACCGGTACAGACTATCCTGATCAAAAATTTATAATCTGTGCTCATTATGATGATATGCCTGCTCAACCACCAGCACCGGGAGCTGATGACAATGCCGGCAGTGTCGCAGTTGTTCTGGAAGCAGCACGGATTCTCTCTCAAATACCAACTCCCTATACCATTATATTTGCGCTGTGGGATGAAGAGGAGATGGGTAGCTGGGGCAGTCGTTATTACGCCCTGCAATCATACATTAACGGAGACGACATACTTGGAGTTGTTAATCTGGAAATGTTGGGGTGGGACAGCGACAATGACGGTTTATTCGATATTCATACCCGACCAATTGCAAATTCAGTTGAATTGGCTAATCTTGTTGATTCGTTACAAAATCAGTACAACCTTGGTTTAACCTCGGTTATTCATAATCCGGGGGTCACAGCCAGCGATCATTCATCATTTTGGAATCACGGGTACAGTGCAATTGTTTTCGGTGAGGCGTTTTTCAGCGGTGATGGTAATCCTTATTATCATACTTCAAATGACAAAATTGAACATTTCAATCTTGGTTACTACCACGCCCTTTCAAAATTGGCGGTGGCAACAATATCGCATCTGGCATTTTATGATATGACTGTTGATCTTCAAAGCGAAACGAATGCTATTGCAATTGATTTTGTATTGGAGCAAAACTACCCCAATCCATTCAATAATTCTACAGTTATAAAATATTCAATTCCAC
>CBEPPX010000067.1:0-7895 GCA_965511205.1 uncultured Ignavibacteriales bacterium
AAAACAAATCCTGAAACTTTATTAAATTTGCTGAATCAAATTTGAAAAGATTTTAAAATATATTTGATCACTTTAACCAGAGGTATTTAAATGTCAGATAATCATCATAAAGTTATAATAATTGGCTCAGGTCCAGCTGGATTTACTGCTGCACTTTACACAGCAAGAGCAAACCTGAAACCGGTTTTGTTTGAAGGAATGCAGCCCGGGGGGCAGTTAACAATTACAACCGATGTTGAAAATTATCCCGGTTTTGAAAAGGGAATAATGGGTCCCGAGCTTATGGATACAATGCGCAAACAGGTTCAAAGGTTTGGTACGGAATGTTTATTTAAACAGATTACAGAAGTTGATTTCTCTCAGAGACCGTTCAAATTAAAATCTAATGATGAAGAATATACTGCTGATGCAGTAATTATTGCAACCGGTGCTTCTGCAAAATTATTAGGATTGGAAAGCGAAAACTATTTCATGGGATATGGCGTTTCTGCATGTGCAACTTGTGATGGATTCTTTTTTAAAGATCAGAAAGTGCTTGTTGTTGGCGCGGGTGATACTGCTATGGAAGAGGCAACCTATCTTACTAATCATGCAAAAGAGGTTACCATTGTACATAGGCGTGAGGGTTTAAGAGCTTCCAAGCATATGATAGAACGCGCAGAGAAAAATCCTAAAATTAAATTCTTATTGAATAAAGTTATTAAAGAAGTTGTGGGTGTTGAAGATAATGGAGTAAAGAAAATGACTGGTGTTATTTTGGAAGATACAAGAGATCATTCAACTGAAAATTTTGAAGCAGATGGACTATTTATAGGAATTGGGCATAAACCCAATACTTCACTTTTTAAAGGTGTACTTAATATGGATGATATTGGTTATCTCAAAGTCAAACCTGGGTCAACTTACACAAATGTTGAAGGAGTTTTTGCTGCCGGTGATGTTGCAGATAGTAAATACAGGCAGGCAGTTACAGCAGCCGGAACTGGTTGTATGGCTGCTCTTGATGCTGAAAGATGGCTTGAAGAGCAGAAGTAGAGTCCACTCCTGCCTTCAAATTAATTATAATTTATTTTGCAGTTTGTAAGCATTTATCCCCTCCTTCTGGGAGGGGAATCTTTAATTTTTATCCACTTTATATTTTCCCCGCATTTTATTACCAACGAGGTTTGCAACAACAAATCCTATCCCGGTAAAAATAAATATACTTGCAGGCATATATATTTCCCTCGTTCCTTCATCGTGACCTGAAATCATTCCTAATCCAAGCCCAATCCCAAAGAAAATTGCGATTATCCCAATTTTAAATAAAACAAAATAGTCTCTTTTTCTATCGAAAAACTGTTTTATATCTTCGGCTGATAATCCCTTCTCAATTAACATTTGTCGTTCACGGGATTTGAAATAAAAATATGTAACGAAAATCAGTCCTGTAACCAATAACATTATTATTGGTATAAATACTGCTATTGTGCCTTCCATCTTTAACTCCTTTTTTGTTATCTGATACTTATGACTAAACTCTATTTCAACTGGTTACATTTGACTCTTTTTGTTATTTACAGATTTGGACTCCGTTTTGAGCAGAGGGTTACAATTCTAAAATTGCATTTACGATTTTTGTTGAATAACTTCCTCATTGTAATTTGAAGATGCGGTTTGTGTAACCTATTTAAATCTTTTTTAGTCATAAATTCAGATGAACAAATTTTCCGATCAGGAGATATTAGATTCTGTAATTCGCGGGAACCAGGCGGATTACTCAATTATTATTGATAGGTACAAAAACAAAGCTTTTTCCTTACTAAAAAGAATGCTGAAGAACGAACAGGATGCAGAAGAAACTTTACAGGATTGTTTCCTAAAAGCTTATAATTCACTAAGTAGTTTTAAAGGCGAAGCAAAATTTTCAACATGGTTTTATAGGATAGTGTATAATACAGCATTGACAAAACTTTCATCAAAAAAGAGGAAGACAGAAAACGAAATGTCTTCAGTGGATGACCATTTTGATTTAAAAAGTGACTATGATTTTAGAAGTTCTGAAAGAAAAGATCTTTCTGTTTTTGTTAATGATCTTGTAAACCAATTACCGGAAAGGTTTGCAACTGTTATAAATCTTTATTATTTAAATGAAATGAGCTGCGAAGAAATTAGTAAAATTTTAGAAATTTCAGTTTCAAATGTAAAAGTAGTTCTTCATCGCTCCAGAAATGCCTTGAAGGATATAATAATTGAAAAGAACCTTGTTGAGGAACTGATATGAATTTATTAACTGATGAAATTCTGAATGAGTACCTCGACGGTAATTTGGATGAACAAAAAGTAATAGAGGTTGAGAAACAACTTGCGACTTCTGAGAATGATCGAAAACGATTTAATGCTCTTAAAGTTATTCATGATGAGCTCTCTCAATTGAAGGAAGATGAAACCAGCGAAAATTTTACACAGCTGGCAATTTCCAAACTCGGTAAAAAATTTGAATTGCCACGTAATCAAAAATATTTTGTTTTTGTAATTGCATCGATTTTTATCTTGATATGTGTTGGTATTGTAGCTTATCTCGCCACAGCAATTATTTCCACTTCCTCACCTCAATCCGAATCAATTCAGGTAACTGAAACAGTACACCAGGTAAGCAATGGATTAATTTACGAGTTGAAGAATATTTTCAGTTCAAAAAATCTCTCTCTTATTGGTTTAATCTTTTCTCTTGGAATAATGATCTCGGGTTATTTCTTCTTTGAAAACCAAAAACGGAATAAGGCAAATTTAAGCACTTAGTTAAAATTTGGTGCTAAATTATTTCGCACTGTTTTTCATTTCACCTTTTAATGTTTCCAATCCTTCAATAAATTGTAATCAAACGATTAAAAATTTCTCCGGATAATTAATGATTCACAAATCAGGTTACGTTGCAATACTTGGATTGCCCAACGCGGGCAAATCAACTTTACTAAATACTTTACTCGGGCAAAAGATTTCTATTACTAATTTAAAACCCCAGACTACCCGTAAAAGGATTCTTGGAATTCTAAGTGAAGAAAATTTCCAGGTTATCTTTATCGATACTCCCGGCATTCTTGATCCAGCGTATCTTCTGCAGGAAAAGATGATGGATGACGTAAGGCTCTCTGGCAGGGATGCTGATGTTATTGTGCTGCTATTGGATGTTGAAGTTGATCCTGCAGGAAATAAAGCTCTAAATAATAGCTACGTAAAAGAGAGTATTTTAAAGGCGCCTGTTAAGAAGATACTCGTTCTTAATAAAATTGATCTTCTGCCGCAGGATAGAGTAAAAATTATTTTGGAACATTTTGAAAAATCTGGAAAGTTCGATGAAATAATTCCACTTTCAGCATTACAAAATTTTAACACGCAAAAACTCCTGCAGACAATAGATGAATATTTACCGGAAGGACCAAAGTTTTACCCGGATGATATTGTGGCAACACAGAACGAAAGATTTTTTGTTACAGAGCTTATTCGTGAAACTATTCTTGAGCAGTATAGCGAGGAAGTACCTTACAGCTGCGAGGTTCTTATTGAAGAATTTAAAGAAAGAGAAAACAGTAAAGATTATATAAGCGCAGAGATTGTAGTTGAAAAGGATAGCCAGAAGGCAATAATTATTGGAAAGCGAGGTGCTGCAATTAAAAACCTTGGTCAGACAGCCAGGGAATCTATAGAAGAATTTTTAGGAAAAGATGTGTTCCTGGAGTTGAGAGTTAAAGTTAGAAAAAAATGGCGCTCCAGCGAAAGCTTTTTGAAATCATTCGGTTACACACCCGATAAAAATAAATGAACCGCGTACTATTTTTTGTAAACTGTATTCTTTTTGTAGAAAGTTAAAAATTATCTAATTTTCTTTTCAATCAACTAAAGATTTTAGAGTAATTAGAACTAAATTGATGAAAGTGAGAGCAGAAATATTAGTGAACGGTCTGGTGCAGGGTGTAGGTTACAGGTACTTTGTACTTAGGGAAGCGAAAAGACTTGATTTAAATGGTTTCTCCGAAAACCTTTTTAGCGGAGAAGTGTTTACTGTGGTGGAAGGAGAGCAAGCTTTGGTTGAAGATTTAATAAGCAAATTAAAAGTGGGTCCAATTCACGCTGCTGTAAAAAACTGCAGAGTAGATTGGCAGGAACCGCTGAATGAATTTAATACTTTTGAGATAAAATAAAATTAATAAAGCAGAATTATAAATGAATTACAGAACAGGAATTGGATTTGATGTTCATGCTTTTACAGAAGGCAGGAAACTAATACTTGGTGGAATTGAAATTCCGTTTGAAAAAGGTTTAGCAGGTCATTCAGATGCTGATGCAGTTCTTCATGCAATTACTGATGCTCTCCTTGGTTCATTAGCTCTGGGAGATATTGGAAAACACTTTCCCGATTCCGAAATAAAATATAAGAATGCAGACAGCTCATTATTTTTGATTGAAGCTTATAAAATTGTTAAAGAAAAAGATTATTTTCTTGGCAATCTTGATGTCGTAATTGCATTACAGCAACCGAAACTTTCTGCTTACATTGAAAAGATGAGATCAAATGTTGCTTCAATGTTAAATGCAGAAGTGGATCAAATATCAATTAAAGCTACAACTACCGAGGGGCTTGGTTTTGTAGGAAGAGAAGAAGGCATAGCAGTTTTTGCCACTATAACTGTAGTTAAAAGAAGTTAAAAATGTTTGAATCTATTCTTACCGAGATCTCATCCTTTTCCCCTATCTGGATTTATATCACACTTTTTTTATTTGCATTTATTGAGAATGTATTTCCTCCTTCCCCAAGTGATCTTGTAGTAGTAGTTGGTGGTACACTTATTGCAACCGGAGCAATTCATTTTATTCCAACATTAATTTTAACAAGCGTTGGAACAGTAGCTGGCTTTATGGTTTTGTTCTATATAGGTTCTTCAGTTGATAAAAAAGTAATTCATGCAGGTAAATTTAAGTTCATCCGGGTTGATGCAATTGATAAAGTTGAAATTTGGTTTAAAAAATATGGTTATGGAATTATTTTGGCAAACAGGTTTATGCCCGGTACCCGCGCGGTCATCTCCTTCTTTGCCGGGTTAAGTCATCTCGATGTTAAAAGAACCATAATTCTTTCTACTATTTCTGCTTTTGCGTGGAATGCACTTATTTTGTACCTCGGTTATATCTTTGGAGACAATGTTAAACTTGTTGATCAGTATCTCACCACTTACACTAATATTGTAATTGGAATTACGGCAGTTGTAGCTTTGTTCTTTATAATTAGGTCTTATTTAAGAAAAAAGAAAAGCAAGGTTTGAAGATTTTTCAAAAATACAAAACACCTTTAAGCAAGGATGAGAAAAAAAGAAGGAATAAAGAATGGCTGCTCCTTGTTCTTTCGGGTATATTGCTGGCTCTTTCATTCACACCTTTTCCTTTCCCTTTTACATTACTAATTTTTATTGCATTTCTACCTTACCTAAGCATACTTGAAAAAAGAACATCGCTTGCATCGATAAGCAGGGCAACATTTATTTTCACATTTATTTTTAGTCTTCTCACACTATACTGGGTTGGAAGCTGGCAATCATCTGCAGATCCGTTTTTAATGATGGGCGGCGGAGCACTTTTACTGGCTTATCCATGCGTATTCCTTATTCCTTCAACACTTTATTACCTTGCAAAGAAAATTTTTCCGAAAGTAAATGCTCTTTATTTCTTTCCGCTATTTTGGGTAACTGCTGAGTATCTACTAACCTTAAGCGATCTTAGATTTCCGTGGGTCTTACTTGGACATGGACTTGCAAAGTTTCACCTTTTCATTCAGAGTGCTGAGATAATTGGAACCTTTGGTCTCTCAGTTGTAGTGGCTTACATTAATATCCTCTTATATAAATCTTATAAAAATTATAAAGCAGGTAAAAAATTAATCTCTCCGGCGTTGCTCACAGTAATTATCCTGTTTGTTGCGTTTTTAGTTTACGGTTTAGTAAGAACATCAACATTTGAACTTTCTGAAAGAAAAATAAAAGTTGGGCTTGTGCAGCCCAATATTAATCCATGGGATAAGTGGGAAACAGGAAACCTGGATAACTTGCTTGATCTGTATCTTGAACAATCTACAGAAGCAATTGATGAAGGAGCACAAATTATTCTGTGGCCGGAAACAGCTTTACCTGTTTACGCTTTTGGGGGAAGTTATCCGCAAATAACTGATAAAATCTTCAACTTTATTGAAGAGAATCAGGTTGGCTTACTAACAGGTATGCCTGATATTAGAATTTTTTCCGGTAAAGAGAATATTCCTGATTATGCTAAGCATGGTGAGAAAAATGATTTTTATTATACAACTTATAATTCGGTTATTCTTCTCGTTCCCGGTTCAAGAGATTTGCAGCGGTACGGAAAAATGAAATTGGTTCCTCTTGGAGAGAAGGTTCCGTTTGTTGAACACTTCTCTTTCCTGGGAAACTTCCTAAAGTGGGGAGTTGGAATTTCCGGTTGGAATGTTGGAAAAGATACAACTGTATTTAAGCTTCCTTTAAATAATTCTGATAAGGATACGATTAAAATATCAGGATTGGTATGTTTTGAATCTGTTTTCCCTGCTTTTGTAACTAACTTTGTTCAAAGGGGAGCGGAGTTAATCGCCGTTGTTACAAACGATAGCTGGTACGGCAAATCGAGCGGACCTTACCAGCATAAAGAATTTGGAGTTTTAAGAGCGATTGAAAACAGGCGATCGGTTGTGCGTTGTGCTAACGGCGGGGTGAGCTGTTTAATAAATGCTCTTGGAGAAACTGTAGCTGAAACTGAAATGTTTACAAAAACGGTTTTAGTTGTTGATGTACCGCTTCAAACAGAAGAAACATTTTATACAAACAATCCACTCATTTTTCCGCTGCTCAGTTCCGTTTTTTCTTTTTGGATTTTTGGAATGAATATTTTATTCTGGTTAAAGAAAAAGTTTAAACTATAAATGAATTTTATCAGTAATTTTTTGGATTTACTTATTGTAGAGAATAAGAGAGGAAATTATGTTTGTTGATTTAAGAAGCGATACTCTGACTAAACCTTCCGAAGAAATGCGCAAAGCTATGTATGAAGCCGAAGTGGGTGATGATGTTTTTAAAGAAGATCCAACTGTTAATAAATTAGAAGAATACGCAGCTGATCTTCTTGGCAAAGAAGCGGCATTGTTCGTGCCCAGTGGAACAATGGCAAACCAGATTTGTTTAAATGTTTTGACTGAGCCAGGTGATGAAGTTATTTGTGATAGGGAAGTTCATATTTTTAATTACGAATCAGCTTCTCCATCTCGTTTAAGTGGAATTCAAATTTATCCCCTTGATGGTAAACTAGGAGTAATAACCGCAGAGCAAGTTGAACCATACATCAGGACAACTGCATATCATATGCCGCGGACCAAAGTTATTGAAATTGAAAATACACATAACCGTGCCGGGGGTACAATTCATCCCATTGAAAACATTATTGCTTTAAAAGAGCTTGCTAAAAAACATAATCTTTTTTATCACCTTGATGGTGCAAGATTGTGGAACGCTTCAGTTGAAACCGGAATTTCCCCAAAGAAATATGCATCACATTTTGATACCGTTTCCTGTTGTTTATCAAAAGGATTGGGCGCTCCTGTTGGATCAGTAATTGCAGGAAGTAAAGATTTTATTAAGGAAGCTTTCAGGGTTCGTAAAGCGTGGGGCGGAGGAATGAGGCAGGTTGGAATATTAGCAGCTGCAGGATTGTATGCTCTTCAAAATAATATTGAAAGATTAAAAGAAGATCACCGCAGAGCAAAATATTTAGCAGAAAGGATAAATGAAATTCCTAACCTGGAAATAAATATGGATGCAGTTCACACAAATATTTTATTGTTTAAACCGCTAACGATGAAT
>CBEPPX010000068.1:0-7868 GCA_965511205.1 uncultured Ignavibacteriales bacterium
GCTTTCCTTCTAAGTTTCGCTAATATTTATTTGCAATATTCTAAATGGCGTTTAACCTGCGGGCAGGTACTTGAAGAAAAGAAGAAGTCTAAAATATTAACTTCACTCTTCTATGGTTTCTCAGCAGGCATAATTACTCCACTTAGAGTAGGGGAGTATTTTGGACGCGCAATTGCATTTAAAAATAAATCAATAGTCCAGGTTACAGTAGCAACTCTTATAGATAAATTCTTCCCATTAATGATTGTTGCGTTTGTTGGCTCGGTTATGAGCATACTGTTTTTCTATTTTTATTACAACACATCAATTTATCTTACACTTTCTCTTTTTATCGTTCTCTTCACGTTATTTTATTTCTTAGCTATGCTTCTATTAAGCAGAAGGTTTTGGGACAGCATATTCTTTTCAAGAATAAAAAAATTAACACGTTTTAAATCTCGAATTGAAAAACTGCAAGTACTTAAATCCCTGGATAGAAAATACTTTTACAGGATGACTATTATTTCACTCTTGTTCTATTTTTGTTTTCTGCTTCAACTTGCAATACTTGTTTCGGCTTTTTCACACAACTATAGTTTTATAAATTACATTTGGGCGGGCAACCTGATCATGTTTGCTAAAACAATAATTCCTCCAATCTCACTGGGTGAATTAGGAATACGCGAAGGTGCTTCTATTTATTTCTTAACACAATTCGGCGAAACAGCATCAACCGCATTTAATGCTTCAATATTTCTCTTCATTATTAACTTGCTTATTCCTGCATTGGTAGGATTAGTATTATTGTTAAAAAGAAATGATACTTAATCTTGTTCTAATAATAATTTTTATTCTCCTGCTGGCTCATTACATTTTTTTCCTGATGAAAATTTTATCAGGATTGAATAAGCTAGAAGAATCTACTTCAGTCTCCATTCCAGAGAAATTTATTTCAATAATTATTCCATTCAGAAATGAAGAAAAAAATATCCTTGTAAATCTTAAATCAATCGAAAATCAAGATTATCCAGAGGAAAAATATGAAGTAATTTATATTGATGATTCTTCAGAAGATAACTCACTTAAGTTATTGCAGGATAATAAAATAGCAGATAATGTTAAAGTTTTAACAGTTCCGAAAGATTTTTCGATGAATGCTCATAAAAAGCGTGCAGTAAGATTTGGAATCGAGAATTCAAGCGGGCAAATTATTGTAACTACAGATGCAGATTGTGTACATGATAAAAAATGGCTTTCATCTCTAGTAAGTAATTTTGATGAAGAAACAGGTTTTGTATCAGCTCCCGTTGAATTTATCGATGGGAAAACTTTATTTTCAAAAATTCAAAAGCTGGAGTTTGCAGGTTTGATAATTACCGGAGCCGGTTTAATTGGTGCAGGTAGCCCCACAATTTGTAACGCAGCAAATATTGCATACAGGAAAAAGGATTTTGATGAAGTTGGCGGATTTAAAAATCAGATGGATCTATCCTCAGGTGATGATGAACTCTTAATGCAGAAGATTGCAAAGGACACGGATTACAAAGTGAGATTTTCAATCAATAAAAATTCAATTGTTAGAACTCATTCAAATAAAAATATCGCGGAATTTTATCACCAAAGAAAAAGATGGGCGAGTAAAGGTTTGTTTTACGGAGATAAAAATTTAATCGTTAAACTAATCTTGATTTTCTTGTTCTATATTGGATTGGTTTTCCAACCGGTTCTTGCTGTAACGTTATCTAGTTACTTTTACATTTTGCTATTGGCTTCAATTTTGCTCAAATCAGTATTTGAATATTTAATTCTTACAAGTGGCAAAAAAATACTATTCAATGATCTCTCTTTAAAACCGTTTTTAATTGCTGAATTATTACAGGTTCCTTATATAATAATAGCAGGATTTGTTGGTGCATTTGGCAATCTTAAATGGAAAGAACGGAAAATTAAAAGATAATTTTATTCAGAATTATTAATAAAGGTTAACAGATGGAATGGCTGACTGATCCGCAGGCACTAATTGCTTTGCTAACATTAACCGTACTGGAAATTGTTCTTGGAATTGATAACATTATTTTCATATCAATTTTAACGGATAAACTTTCTCCAGAAGATAGGAAAAAAGGAAGAATGATTGGTCTGGGTTTAGCAATGGTAATGAGGATACTTCTTTTATTTTCGATTTCTCTTATTATAAAACTTACTGAACCATTTTTAACTCTCTTTAATTTTGATCTCTCCTGGAGAGATATGATACTTCTTGTTGGGGGATTATTTCTGCTTGCAAAAAGTACATTCGAAATTCATTCGAACCTTGAAGGGGAAGAAGATGTTCATAAAGTAAAAGGAAAGGTTACATTTTTATCAGTAATCATCCAGATACTTTTACTCGATATTATTTTTTCCCTAGATTCCGTAATTACCGCTGTTGGTATGGCTGATCACCTTGGTGTTATGGTTACCGCTGTAGTAATTGCTGTTATCTTTATGATGATTTTTGTTGGAACTGTAAGTAGTTTTGTTGAAAACCATCCTACCATAAAAATTCTTGCTTTAAGCTTTTTGCTGTTGATTGGATTTTCTCTTGTTGCCGAAGGACTTCACCAGCATATACCAAAAGGTTATATTTATTTTGCTATGGCATTTTCAGTTTTTGTTGAACTGTTGAATCTTAAATTAAGAAAAAAACGACTTCCGGTTAAGCTTAAATCAAATATACCGGGTGCGTAAAAGTTATCTGTTTGTAAATGAAATCGGCGCTGAATTATAGTCTCATAGTTCAATATAACCTTAATGAAAACCGCTTATAGATTTATTTATCCCTCCAAACGATAATTGGGTTTATTTATGCTTAGAAACTTTAAATTAAATTCGATTTTAATCTCATTTTACAAAAAGTGCACTGTATAATAAAAGTTGATGTAAATCGTTTACTTAGTAATAAAAAATAATTTGATAACAAGGCAACAAAAAACTTTTTTTCGAGTCTAAACATTATAACAAATTAAGTGACACATCATCATCCGGGATGTTATATGAAAATATTTTACTCTCACTTTCTTTTCATTATCTTTGCCGCTTCAATTTTAGCTTCCCCTTCAAGTGATTCTACAAAAACTGTAAGATCGTATAAATTAAGTGAACCAATTGTACTTGACGGTAAGTTAACTGAGCCGGTTTACAAGAATCCTCCGATTAAAGACTTTACTCAAAAAGAACCTAATGAAGGAAAACCTGCAACTGAGGAATCAAATATGTGGATTTCTCACGATGAAGCTAATATTTACATCAGCGGACAGTTTTTAGATTCTCAGCCCGATTCTATTGATTTATCATTAATGAGACGTGATAATATGACCGAATCCGACTGGATTTGGATTTTTTTAGATCCTTATAACGATGATAGAACCGGTTTTTATTTTGCTGTAAATCCTGGCGGATCAATTTGCGATGGAACTCTTTATAACGATGGCTGGATGGATGATTCGTGGGATGGAATTTGGGAAACCAAAACAAGTGTTGATGAATATGGCTGGAATGTTGAAGTTAAAATTCCGTTCACGCAACTTCGATTTAAAGAATCAGAAAAAATGGTTTGGGGAGTAAATTTAAACAGGGATATCAAACGAAAACACGAAATGGTGCATTACGTTATGGTTCCAAGCACTGAGAGCGGTTTTGTTTCTCATTTTGCCGATTTGACAGGGTTGGATGGTATTAAGCCAAAACAGCGCTTTGAGGTATTACCATATTTAGTGCAAAAAGCGCAATATCTCATACACGATAATGACGATCCATTCTACAGAGGTAATCAGTATAAAACATCATTAGGGGGAGATTTGAAGTTTAGTCTCGGCAGCAATCTAAATGTTGATGCTACAATAAATCCAGATTTTGGACAGGTGGAAGTAGATCCTGCAGTGGTTAATCTTTCAGCTTTTGAAACATTTTTTGATGAAAAAAGACCATTCTTTATCGAGGGTGCTAATGTATTTCAATTTGGTTATGGCGGTTCAAACAATAACTGGGGTTTCAACTTTAGCAATCCAACACTTTTCTATTCACGAAGAATCGGGCGCTCTCCACAGGGTAGTACAACAGCAGAAGGGTTTGTTGATTATCCATCTGAATCCAGCATACTTGGCGCTGCTAAACTAACAGGCAAGTTCAACGAAACATGGTCGGTTGGATTTTTAAGCGCTGTAACGGAAAGAACCTACGCAAAAATTAAATCTGATGAGACGGGCGATTTAGTTAAAGAAGAAGTAGAACCGTTTACACATTATGGAGTTTTTCGTACCCAAAAAGAATTTAACGAAGGGAAACAATCATTGGGTATGATATTTACAACAGTAAACAGGGATCTTAGCAATCCTAACCTTTCTGATATATTAAGTAAGAATGCATATACATTCGGGGCTGATGGGTGGACGTTCCTGGATGAAGATGAAACTTATGTAATAACAGGATCGGTTATTGGGTCTTACACTCACGGTTCAAAAGATTATATGATTAGACTGCAAGAAAAAGAGTATAGGTATTTCCAGCGACCTGATAAAACTATTATGCCGCTCGATAGTAGTCGTACTTCTCTTGCCGGAGTATTTACCAGGTTTATGCTCAATAAGCAGAAAGGAAACTTTTATCTGAATGCTGCACTTGGTACAGCTTCACCAGGTTTTGAATATAATGATCTTGGGTCTCAATGGTTCTCTGATAGAATTAATGGGCATGTAGTATTGGGTTACAGATGGTATGAACCTGACGAAATATTCAGAAGAAAGAACATTTATCTTGCCTATAACAGAACTTCAGATTATGAAGATAACGTATCCAGAAGTGGATTTTATACTACGAACAGTGTACAATTTTTAAATTATTGGGGAGTGGGAATAAGCGCCGATTATAGTTTTGAATCAATCTCAACCACCCTTACGCGTGGGGGACCAAAAGTAAAAATGCCGTCGAGCTATTCAATAAATGTAGATGCTTACACCGATAGCAGGGAAAAAATAATATTTTATCCATTTGGCGGATTCTGGAGGAATACTTCCGGCAGCAACGATTACTATTTTGGCTTGGAATTCGAATGGAAACCTAATCCTCAAATTGGCTTAACTATTGGACCGGAATATGCCTATACATACAATATATATCAATGGATTGATAGGATCGAGGATCCTAATGCAACTGAAACATTTGATGTACGTTATGTGTTTGGGGAGCTAAGCCAAAAAACTATCTCTGCAAATATCAGATTGAACTGGATTTTCAATCCCCAGTTAAGTCTTCAGCTTTATTTGCAGCCATTAATTGCTGTAGGTAATTACAAAAGGTTTAAAGAGCTCGAAAAACCAAATTCTGAAGAATACCACGTTTACGAAGATAATGGTGCCTTAATCAATTATAACAGCGAAGATGATGAATATATAGTTGATCCTGATGGAAGTGGTCCGGCGGAACAATTTACCTTTTCCAATCCTGATTTTAACTTCAAATCTTTACGCGGAAACGTTGTATTGAGATGGGAATATCTACCCGGTTCTGTATTTTATTTTGTTTGGACACACAACAAAATTAATGAAGATGATCCCGGTAAATTTAGATTTAGTAGAGATTTCGGTAACCTCTGGAATTCTGAAGCTGACAATGTTTTTCTAATTAAATTTTCTTACTGGTTGGATATTTAGAGTATTTACTATTTAGTGAACTACTTAAACGTTGTCGAAAGTTTCGGTGAAATAAACCGTTTGGTTATAAAAATCCCTCCCAGCTTTCAATGATGGGGATTCTTAATAATTTTATATGTTTCTTACTTCATCAACACCATCTTCTTTGTCTCAACAAAAGAACCTGCTTGTAATTGATAAAAGTAGATGCCACTTGATAATCCAGTTGCATCAAACTCAAATGAATACTTACCAGCTTCCATTTCTTCGCTTATCAATTGCGTTATACTTTCACCCAATGAGTTGTAGATAACCAAGACAACTTGTGATTTTACTGGCAAGCCGTAGCTTAAAGTTGTAATCGGATTAAAAGGATTAGGGTGGTTTTGTTGTAAACCATAATCTAATGGTGCTGGATTTTCAACTAATACTTCATCACTATATTCAAAACTTCCTTTAAAGTCTATCTGCTTTAGTCTGTAACAAAGTGAAGTGGCGCTAATATCGCCTAAGTTGTCAATGTATTGATAATTTTGTTTCTCAATAGTCGTTCCTTGCCCTTCCTTGAATCCAATTCTTACCCATTCGCCTTCTTCGGCTGTTAAAAACTTTCTTTCTATTTCAAATCCGAGATTATTTATCTCCGTTACTGTGGTCCAGTTAAGAATTACTTTACCATAAGATGTTGATGCAGTAAAGTTTGTTAGTTCGACAGGAACTATAATATCTGCTGGTACTAAATGAGCATCTCCTGTTAAATCAATATGATTGTGAAGAACCGAGTAATCTCTTACGTCGTCTACTCCATCATTATTTATTCCTAAGTCCTCGAGTTCATCAAATTTCCAATATCCCACTAATCCACTATCTATAGATGAGTAATAAGTACTATCAAGAGGTTCACCCCATAATGAAATAATTTGCTCTGAGGTTTTCTGATAATTCCATATCCTAACTTCATCAATTTGTCCATCAAAAAAATCGGTGACGACATAACTGCCATTATGAAGCATATAACCGTGTCCGCCGACATAAAAATTATATGTATTATTCAACGCAGAATATGTTAGGCCATTTTGGTTAGTTTGTAAAACTTCGTTAAGATACATTTTCATCCCGTTTGATCCCCAGGTAAAAGTATAATGAAACCAAATATCTAAGTGTTGCCAAAAATTGTTGTCACTCCTTACATCAATTTCAATTGAAGGGGGTGTTTGAATTCTTGATTTCAATAACCCGGTGGAATATTCAAAAAAAACATAGAAATCCCCGGTATTCCATTGCTCCTCATTCTTAGCAACGAATGCGTCTCCTATTCCGTCTTCCCCAATGGGTGATACTATACCCCTGACTTTAACCCAGGCTTCCAGGGTTCCATCCACTGTTGGCAAATATGGGTTATTAAACGTATTTGCATAATCTCCAATACCATCAAAATCTATTGCACTTCCAAAAGAAGATTGAGCGAAGGAAAGATAATTGAGATGTAAAATAAAGAGGAAACCAAATACTAAGTATTTCATAACAACCTCCACAGTGATTGTAATTGAAAAACAAATAATTCAATCTACCATATGCCTTGGGGGAAACACTATATTCTGGAAAGAATTTAAGAGTAATGTTGTCCAATACGCGTCTCTCAAGGAGTAGATAAATATCTAAAGTGTAAACTGGGATAATATTTGATGAGAGTCAAGAAAAATAAACTTAACGATTAGCAAGTAATTGAAAATGATTCAGTTTTATAAACTCATTTCAGTAAACGGATAAGGGCATTGTTCTCTAACATTGCAAATTCTTACTTTCCAAAAATGTTACCGATTTTAATTTTTCTTCCGTCCATCCAGCTAAAAAAACTGTATATAAAATTATACACATCCTCACAAAAAACTACTAGTATCTTCTGTAAACGCACTTTTTTTCTATGGCACCAACATTGTCTTATAAGCAGAAACACTTAACGGAGGTGTATCATGAAACGGATAATAATTTTTTCAGCAGTTCTTTTTGTTTTAACTGCATTTACAACAGAAGCAAAAAGATTTAATAATATGAGCGGCTATTTCTACTCAGAACTTTCCCCTTACGGGCAATGGATAGAAATAGACTACGGTGTGGTAGTCTGGCAGCCAACAATTATGCAAACCGGTTGGGCACCGTACAGTCAGGGAAGATGGGTATGGACATATGACGGCTGGTATTGGGATTCTTATGAATCTT
>CBEPPX010000069.1:0-7852 GCA_965511205.1 uncultured Ignavibacteriales bacterium
TGATTAACACCTTAATACTATTTGTCATTTTATTTTTTGGCATTACAGTTTTTGCGCAAGATTCAACTGAAAGCAAAGGCAAGTTTAGCGGTTATGTATTTGGGGATTATTACTATATAGTTAAAGATCATAAAACTGAAATTAAAGATCAGCGTGGGCTATGGTTCAGGAGAATTTACGTTGGATATGAATACGCAATAGATCAAAATTTTTCAACAAAGTTAAGATTGGAAATGAGCAACGAAGGAGATTTTACTTCTAAGGTTGCTATTATTCCATTTATTAAAGATGCCTGGTTAAAATATAAACTAGAAATGATGGAATTTTTGTTAGGAATTCATTCACCCCCATCATTTACCGTTATCGAAAAATATTGGAAATACCGATCGGTCGAAAAAACACCTCTCGATCTTCAAAGGATGGCAACATCAAGAGATTTTGGAATATCAGTAAAAGGTAAATTTGATAAGGAAGGTGTTGTAAAGTACCACCTAATGTTATCTAACGGTTCAAGCAACAAGCAGGAAGTTAATAAAGGGAAATCAGGATTACTTTCTATAGGATTTTATCCTGCTAAAGAATGGATAATTGAAATTTATGGAGATTACGCTGATCAGGAAGGTGATAAAGATTGGTATACACTACAAGGTTTTGTTGGGTTTTTATCTAAACAATTTTGGGCAGGAATTCAATATGCAGATCAAACAAGGAAAAATTCTGAAACTGGTGATTATAATTTAAGAATTGGATCTGTTTATGCTGGAGCTTCAATATCAGAGCATTTCAATATTTTTGCACGAGTTGATAGAATGTTCGATCCTAATCCAGAGGGTGATAAAATTCCATTTATTCCTTTCGATCCCACCGCTAAATCAACTTTTATTGTTACAGGAGTGGATTTCAAACCTGTAAAAGATGTATCAATTATTCCTAATGTAGAATTTATTAAGTACGAAAAAAACAATGAGGGTGTTATTCCTGAAAGTGATCTAATATCGAGAATCACATTTTACTGGAAGTTCAAATAATTAAACCAGCCCGTAAATTGAATTTGCGGGCTTCTGCTTTATATCCTTACAAATTTATTATTTGCAAGTAATAAATTGCTTACTTAATTTAGAATGAAATAATTTTAGTACTAACAAAGCAAACTATTTCAGATTACTTAATGCCTTCATTTTTCAATTCCTGGTTACCATTTATTTATCTCTACGGTGTGGGCGGCATATTCTTTTTTGCCGGAATGTATATTATCAAAAAAAGTGGTGCTATAGACCTGAAAATTAAACGACATCGTTTTTGGTATAAAGTTATGTTTTTTGGTTTCTTCTATTTTGTTCTGCTTCACTTTTTTTTAACAGTTGCAGCGATGTATTTTTAAGATGGGTCAGGAAACTTTCCATAATATCGGAACTTCTACAGACTGGATTGTAATGATCGTTTACTTTATTGCGATCATGCTTTTCGGCAGCTACTTTGGAAGGTACAACCGAAGTACAAAAGATTTCTTTTTCGGAGGAAGAAGGTTTGCCTGGTGGTTAATTGCATTCTCTATAGTTGCTACAGGAGTAGGAAGCCACAGCTTTGTTAAATACGCTGCTAAAGGGTTTGAGCACGGTTTTTCCTCAACGATGACGTACATAAACGATTGGTTCTTTATTCCATTCTTCCTTTTCGGATGGCTGCCGATAATTGTCTATACAAAAATAAGATCAATCCCCGAATACTTTGAAAAACGTTTCAGTCCATCCGCAAGATTCCTTGCAACAATTCTTTTGCTTTTTTATATGATAGGTTACATAGGAATCGGTTTTTTAACCTTGGGTAAAGCCGCTATACCAATGCTTCCGGAAAGTTTCCAGTTCCTTGGTATGAATTTCGATATTACTCTTATGGGAGTGGTAACAGTAATTGCAATTATAACCGGTATTTATATTACTTTCGGTGGGCAAACCGCTGTTATCTTTACTGATCTATTGCAAGGCTTTATACTGTTATTTGCTGGTCTATTACTTTTTGTTCTCGGACTAATTTACTTAGGCGGCTTTGATGTCTTCTGGAATATTCTACCCACAGAATGGAAAATGCCTCTCGCAAAATTTAACGAACCATCGAGCTTTAATTTTGTAGGAATATTCTGGCAGGATGGTGTTGCCGGTTCAATTGGTTTCCTGTTTATGAATATGGGTTTAATCATGAGATTCATGGCAACTAAAAGTGTAAATGAAGGAAGAAAGGCCGCCACATTCAATATTCTTTTTATGCTTCCTATATCAGCTATTGTGGTTGGCTGTGCAGGATGGCTTGGAAAAGCTATTTCTATCACCAGCCCCGATGTCGTTCCTCCAAATACATCTCCCGATCAGATATTTGTTGTTGTTGCCAACATCGTTTCATCACCTGGTGTTTTTGGATTTATTATGGCAGCTCTTACTGCCGCACTTATGTCTACAGTTGATACTCTTATAAATGCAACTGCTGCAATCTATATAAACGATGTTCATCGCCCTATAAAAACATGGCTAAAGAAATATGACGAAGATGCAAAAACTGAAGACAGGCACGAATTGGCATCTGCAAGAGTTTCTTCAGCTGTTATTACTATTTTAGGTGTGCTTGCAGTTTTAGTATTCAGAGATTTCCCAACAGTCTACGAAGCACATGGTTTTTTCCATTCAACCTTAACTCCCCCACTAGTTATAGCAATATTTTTAGGAATATTCTGGCGGAAGTTTACACCGGCTGCAGTTATATCAAGCTTTCTGGGCGGTGTCGCTTTGATGATATTGGGAGCCAACTATCCTGGCATCCTCATCCCCCCGTTTGATCATGGAATTGAGATGAGTCCTTCTCATCCATATTCTTACATAAGAGCTTTATATAATCTTTTTGTTTGTGCATTTGTTGCGGTTGCAGTAACACTTACAACAGTACACCAGAAAAAATTTGTAGAACGAATAAAATTAAAAGAGAATCATCAAACCATAATGTATATTCTTGCGGTTGCTGCAGGAATAATTTTTGTTCTGCTTGTGTTCAGCTCTTCCCTGCTCGAACTTCATACAGAATCTTACCCGGAAATCATACTGATGATTGTTCTTGCAATTATCATGTCAGCCTTGGTTGCACTAACTGTTAATTACTTTGTTAAATACGATGAAAAGGCACAAACAACCGGCTTAACCGCGTGGTCTCTTTTAAAAGCAAAAGAGCTATTTAAGGGCAGAAAGCTAAACGAACGCGAAGGTGAAACAATTAAAGTTAATTGGAAAATTAAACCTGGCGATGAGGAAACTATTAATTTTTCTGCTACCGATATGGAAAGAATGCAGGCAGAAGTTGGTGATCTCGTTTACATTTGCGATGCAAGAAAAATATTTGGGGGTTTAAAATCTGTTCATGCTGTTTATGGTGAAACTCATGATGAAGATGGTATTGTCTATATATCGGATGAGCATAAAATGCAGGCACAATTTGTTGATGAAAGAATTATAACTGCAGAAAAAGAGATGTAAATCTCTTTTTCCATTAGGTAAGTTTATTCCTTAATTAAAGAAAAATCACATTTAAGAAACCGATCCAGCTTAAACAATCCATTTTAACTACTGCCACTTTTTGTAAAATGTATAAATATGACGGTAAATTATGACTTCCCATTAATTCTGTCCTTGTAAACTTAACAAAATGCAAGGAATAGTTATGGTATGGTTTCTGCATAGGTTAAGCCCTTTTAGATAAAACAGTCTTTAGGGGAATCTCTTTATTGATTGACATTTATACAATTAGGTTAGTTGTTATTTATTTAAAATATATTATATTCAACCTTAATTACTATTGTATTTATAAATTTTACAGTATAAATATTTTACGACAGAAATTAATTACTTATTACAAACCAGAAAGGAGGACGTGGTTAAGAAGTCCAATTTATTAATCAACTTTAAACTTAGGAGAAAAAAATGAAAAAACTTGTTATAGTTATTACACTAATTATTTGTTTCTTTAACTCTTCATTATTTATTCAAGCTCAAAATGATGACAGAGTTTCTGGATCAGAACCTATAGTTGTACCTGAAAATATTCAATCTCTTATTGAGCAAATAACTAATGCAGAGAACAATGAGAATTGGGTGGAGTATGCAACACTTAGGGAAGAGCTAATCCAGGCATGGCAACAGGTTAATCCTGAAGTAGCGAAATTATATTCAAACTCCAACTCAGGTAAACCTGATTTAACTGCTGATGGAATGCCGGTAGGCAGTGACCAGCTGTTTAATAGCATTATGCCTGAAGAAGAGTATGAGAAACCAATGCTATCTCCTGAATGGGGCGGCGATGTTATGATTACCAGTGGAAGAGCATATGATATATCCATGGACGTTAATAGAAATGGCGAGATTTTTGTAGCTGTAGATGGTGGCACAAAAGATTCTGTATATATTTACAAATCAATAGATGGTGGATTAACCTGGAGCCAATGGGGATTTATTCGGGCTACTACCAGAACATTTGAACAAATTGAACTTATATGCTTTGATCGAACTGGTGGAACTGAAGCATATATATTACTATTTTTCAGATTCAACGATGGTTGGATGCGAGTAGGCCGAAGAGACATGAATACACCTGCTGGTTGGACCTACCATACTATTGTTTCTGAAGGTGTTCTTGATTTTGCTGTAGATAGAAATTACAGCGGCTCCAATTATCGCGCTATCTGTGTTTATGATAGCAGTAACAGGATCAAATCAGTTCGCAGCGAACCAACCAGCTATGGAACAGTTTGGCAGGATAAAGTACATATTAATGGTCTAGTAGGTAGAGATGTTGACTTTGCATATGGCTGGAACGGAGCTGTTTATACTACTTTTAATGGTTTCGGTTCTGGTAATTTATATGTAATTGAGAATACGAATTATGCCGATCCGACTAGTTGGGGCACTCAGTTTACTGTAACTCAAGGGGCAGTTGATACTACACGGCACGCAGAAATAATTGCTTCAAGAGAGGATGATCCAAATAACAAAGTAATTGTGGTTTTTGAAAAAAAATCTAGCCCAACAATCAATACATATGATTTATTTGATGCTACGCGCGATAACAATGTTTGGACTCCTTATAATTCCTGGGTAATTCCTACTGAAAACAAATGGCCTTCCCTGTCTGTTGAATACGGCACGAATAGCCAGATTTTTAGAGGGGCTTTTGTACAATCCCCTGAGTTAAACGGTCTTCCACGTATAATAAAATATAAAGGATATGATGGTTCAATCTGGTCTGGTAGTCTTCAAATGTCAGATCCAACAAGTGATCCAACCGGTTTACAGAAACCAGAGGTTGGAGATTTAGGTGCAAATGCTACGATAATTGCTTATGCAGGTTCTAATTCTAATGGAGTATACTTCGATAATGAATCCTGGCCACCAGTTAGTGTTGAAGATGATTTACTATCTCAGAATCCAACTGAATTTAACTTATTCCAAAATTATCCTAACCCATTCAACCCTTCAACAAAAATAAAATTTTCTGTTCCTGATGTATCATTTGTTAATATAAAAGTATTTAATTCTATAGGTGAACAAGTTGCTAATTTGCTAAACGAGGAACTCGGGAGAGGAACTTACGAAGCTAACTTTAATGCGATTAATTTACCAAGTGGAATATACTTCTATAGACTCCAGGCAGGAAGTTTTGTTGAAACCAAGAAGATGATATTGATGAAATAAATTTTCATTTAATATTTTGTTAATTAAAAGACCACCATTAACAGGTGGTCTTTTTTTTTGATTACTTCAATTAACATTATTTCTATCACCGCAATTATTCAGCAGCTTCTACCTTACCCTATTATTTTATTATAAGTATTGTATTTCCAATTTGTATAGCATAAATTATTGATAGCATAAATAATTCATTGTGTATAAAATTGAAAGGAGGACGTTTAAGGCGTTTAATTTTACAACCAACTTTTAATCGGAAGGGAAAAAATGAAAAAACTTATTCCGTTTTTAATAGTAATTTCAGTACTGATAATAGGTACTGCAGAAAAAACATTTCCACAGGAGGAACCTGGTCTCTTCATAACAAACACTCAATACAAAGGCAATAATACTGCGGATCCAAATGATCTTTCAGGTTTACCTGAAGAGAGAATAATAACACCTGAAGAAATTACCCTTATGACTGAAATTAAAAGAGTCAAGCAGGCAGATGATCCATCACAGTTAAATAAATTGTTAGAACTCGAAAGCCAGCTCGAAGCATTAAATCCTAATTCTGTTTCGAAGCCTGGAGAATATTATGGTGGCGTTGTTGGTCAGCCGGTTGATGCTGGTAATTCTATTATACCTGAACTTATTGGCAATGTTGAAATCTATAATTCCGGCGGCGCATTAATTACTGCCATCGCTACGGCAACAGAGCAAAGAGGAACAACTGCCGGCAGGATATGGACAGCTTTAGCTTGGAGAACTACAGCGGATCATGATACTATCAGAGTTTTTTATTCTGATGATGGCGGAGTAAACTGGACCTGGTATGGATGGGGTCACCTTGGTGGCACAGACAGACTAAACATTGATCAAATGGATATGGAAATTATTGAAAACAACACCGGCGAAAAATATATTTGGATTGTTTATGGTTACAGGAACAATGCAGGTACAGGAGAGTGGCGTACAGGTGGTGTTATTTTTCAAACTCCAACATTCACAGGTGCATTTTTTGCTTTATCATGGCCTGGAGTTGATCCCGGAGAAAGATATTATGGCTTAAGAATCACCTCTGATAATGCACTTTACCTTAATAGTCCTTTTGTATATATGGTCGCATCCTTCGATTCTGTAAACGGAGCGAATCATGACAATAGTCAAAAAACTGTAAGATGTACTAGTCCGTATACCACAACTCCAACATTTTCGTACAAAACCGACAAATTCTTTTATCATACAGCTGGAGCCTCAGAAACTTTACACGCCGATATTGCTTATTTCCACAATAATGGAGCTGATTCCATAATCGTATCATATTCTAATGTTCCAATCAACACTAGAATATTCTTCGCAAAAAGTGATATTAGCAATGGTCCAGGAGGTAATGGTAGTGGTGGCATAGGTGGTTCCGAACCAGATGACCACAAGCAGTATGCAAGATTGTCGTCTAACGGTAATGATAACGGAAGTATAATATGTGTTTTCAGACAAAATACCAGTCCGACCTGGAGAATTAAATATTTTAGAACTACGGACTATGGTAATTTCAATTCTATAAACCAAAGTACACTACAAGGTAGTATAACAAGCGACTCTTATCAGCCGGATATTGTTGGAGTTAGAAATGCTAATAAGCATTATTTTGCCTGGAGATTAAACGGAACCCCAGATTCTTTACGGTATATGGGGGTAACACTTGCAGGCAGCTGGCCTCAAAACGTTGGTATGATGAATAGTCATACTGTAATATCAGGTGTGCAGGGTCCTAAGCCTGGATTTCGCTATGTAAATGGTGATAGTTGTTTTGTTATTTATTCTCCGAACGGCCCACGTGATGTATGGGCTGCATATGGATGTTCAGGTCCTGTTGGTGTTGAAGATGATATACAATCTCAGATCCCAACTGAGTTCAAGTTATTTCAAAATTATCCTAATCCATTTAACCCATCAACAAATATAAAATATTCTGTACCTGAGTTATCTTTTGTCAATATAAAAGTATTTAGTTTGATAGGTGAAGAAATTGCAGAACTAGTAAACGAAGAACTGCAGAGTGGAAATTATGAAGTTAATTTTGATGCGACTAATCTACCGAGTGGAATATACTTCTATAGATTCCAGACAGGAAGTTTTGTTGAAAC
>CBEPPX010000070.1:0-7833 GCA_965511205.1 uncultured Ignavibacteriales bacterium
TGCAATAATGTCTCGTAAGTAAACATTATTTCCGATAATCTCAATTCATCACATTAAAACTAATGAATTTGGCCTGTTTTTGATTGATAAGCAGGCATAATTGTTGTTTTTAGATAGGGAGTTATCTTTGGAGGGTAATTTCTAAATAAATTAGGATGAGTGGGAAGATGATACTTAATCATAAACCTCAGAAGTTACAACTCCAGTTAACGCTACAGTTTTCTCTCTTCTTTATAATACTCAGTGGAATTATTTACTTCTATTTCGTTAAGGAATTTGAAGAAGATGCTAGCAAACTGTTTAAAGCAAAAGCGCAAGTTATATTAAATTATCTCGAACAAAATCCTGAGTCTATTTTGCAGACAAGCACACAGGGCAGAGATAAATTACCAGAGCTGTTACGCATAAATGAAGCAAATTATTGTGTAATACTTAATCATAGTGGGAATTTGATTGATGCAATTAATATAAACTCTGCGGAAGAACAGCTATATATAAAAACTGAAAACACTGAGAGTATATCATTGGATAAATCGATATACAAAGTTGTGCTTCCAATTACTGCAAACCGGATGATTATGGGCAAGTTGTATCTTGGATTTAATTCAACAGCAATTGCCGGAGAGCTTAATGAAAGAACACTTTTATTAGCATTATTTTGTTTAGCCATCCTTTCAATCGGGATAATAGTCACTTATTTCCTTAGTTCAATTTCATTCAGACCATTAAGAAAAATTATCTCTTCTTTAGATACAAACAGTAAGGGGGAAGACATATCATCTACAAATGAATTTAAAAATAATGAATTCGGTATACTGGCTGAAAAAGTTAATACAATCATGAATCAATTGGATAAATCATCTTTCCAAACAAATGACCTGAATAAAAAACAGGAAGAATCTATTCTTAAAAATATGTACGAGCTTCAGAGTGAAATTGACCGGCGAAAGACGGTACAAACGTTTTTAAAAAATAGTGAAAAGCAGTTCAAAACACTTTTTGAACGTGCACCTATTGGCATGGTGATTACTGCCAACAACGGAACAATTATAAGCGTTAATAAATCCTTTTCCGAAACATTAGGATATCGAACTGAGGAAATTATTGGCTATCCAATAAAAAAAATCTTTTCGGATAATGAAAGTCTGAAAGTTAAACCAATTTATAAATTACTAAAGGAAGCTGTAAATGTAGATATGGAATCTCCTCTTATTAAAAAAGATGGTAACCATATTTTCGCTATTGTAAAATCATTTACAATTACGGATGAAGTTGGTCGTCCTGTAAAAACATTGGTTCAGATTTTGGATATTACCGAGATTAGGAAAACAGAAAATGAATTAATTATTGCTTTGGACAAAGCAAAAGAATCGGACAGATTAAAGAGCGCTTTTCTTGCACAAATGTCTCACGAAATAAGAACACCGTTAAATGTTATTTTAGCATCTATTCCTATACTTTCCGATGAAATAGGAAGTGATGATGAAGATACCCAGACAATAATTCAATCGGTTGATAGTGCAGGAAGGCGATTACATAGAACCATTGATATGATACTGTCTCTTTCTGCAATACAAAGTGGAAATTATAATCCAGACTTTGAAACGTTTGATCCGGTAAATGAGCTGAGAGAACTTTCCGGGGAATTTAAAACCCTTGCTAATGAAAAAGGATTAAACCTGATTTTTGAAACTACTTGTTCTAATTCGCTTGTTAATGCTGACAGGTATTCGGTAAACCATATATTCCAGAACCTTATTGGAAATGCTCTGAAGTATACTCATCAGGGTTATGTTAAAGTTTTAATAACTGATGTTGAGGAAAATAAAATTGTGGTCAAGATTGAAGATACCGGTATTGGCATGAGCGCTGATTATATAAATGATGTGTTCTCACCGTTCTCACAGGAAGATGCCGGACAAAAGAGAAACTACGAGGGGAACGGATTAGGATTGGCTTTGGTGAAAAAATATGTTGATCTCAATAAAGCATCTATTGAGGTTCAAAGCAAAAAAAATAAGGGCTCGGTATTTTCTGTTACATTTAAGAAACATCGCAGAGAAGATCTTCTTAACGAAAATCCAAGAATTTCCGAATCGGTTAATAGGAAAGAATAATTAGTTTAATGCAGTTTCTTTAGGAAGGCTAAAAGTCGGATTTAATTTCCAACCTTTTGTTAACACCTGGTAATTTCACATCATAAATACTTACAATTTTATTGCTAATTATTTTATATCTCCAAATTAATTACAGAAATTTAAAGTATGGATTTAAAAAAAATTGATTGTAGCTAATGAAACCTGAATTAGAAAACAATAACCAGGTTGATTTAAAACGTGCCAAAGAGTATACCAAATGGGATGAATTCAAACGGTGGATTCCTTCTATCATCATTCTGCCAATAGCGCTTTACTGGATCTTGAGCCGTGGTGAATACGGGTTGCTGGATAATATTGATCTCGTAATTCACGAAGCCGGGCATCTCTTTTTCAGATTTTTCGGCAAGTTTATTTATACTTTGGGCGGAACCCTTATGCAGATCATCATTCCTTCCATTATTGCAGGTTTCTTTTTCAGGAATGATTACCGTACAGGCGTGCAAGTTGCAATGCTATGGCTGGGGCAGAATTTTATTAACATAAGTGTTTATGCCGCCGACGCACGTGCACAAAAACTTCCACTGCTTGGCGGAAATAAAGTTTATCATGACTGGCACTATCTTTTGAATGAAACAGGATTACTCAACTATGATATTGAGATTGGTTACATCATTTTCGGATTTGCAATTCTAATTTTTCTTGTTGCTGTTTTAATGCCTCTTATTACTCATAATTAAAAAGTATCTTTTCAACCGCACTAAAAACATTTTTATGAAGACAAAACTTGTAATATTAAAATTATTTCTCTTAACTATTTGCGCTTTCTCACAGGTTGATTCAACCGTTTTGTACTACGATAATGGAAATATAAAATCAGATATCCATTTTAAACACGGGGTAAGAGACGGCGATGCAATATTTTATAGGGAGAATGGAAACAAGAAAGAAGAGTTGACTTACGTTAACGGAAGAGTTGAGGGACTAGTAAGAATTTATGATGATAGCAGCACTTTACGCGAAATGTTTACCATTGAAAACGGAAAGCGTGAAGGACCCACAACTTTTTTCGACAGTACAGGGAAGTATATTGAAGATGTTTATTATGAAAAGGGAATTCTTGCTGTTGACAAAATAATACTTGATGACGGTGCATACGAAAAACTTCTTGCCGAGTATGAAAGAAATAAACTAAAAAGAGAGCAGCAAAGGAATAAAACAAAAGTTGATCCAAACAACCCGCTTCCCCCGGCAATTGAAGAAGAACATAATTATGAGGATGACCCAGCATTTTATATTTCCGTAGAAATTTTACCCAAACCAATCGGTGGGATGAAGGCAATTTATAAAAAGCTTTCTTATCCAAAAGAAGCAAAAGAAAATGAGATTGAAGGGACTGTGGTAATTCGTGCTTTTATTGATGGAGACGGCGAAGTACTTAATGCTGAAGTGGTTGAAGGAATTGGCTATGGTTGCGATGAATCGGCTCGTTTAGCAGTTTATTATCACCGGTTTAAACCTGGTTTACAAAAAGGGCAAAGAATAAAAGTGCAAATGGATATACCGATTGAGTTTAAATTAGAAAAAGATGAAAATTAGTTTTAATATTCCTTCGTCTTAAATCTTAAAGTTTTTAGAATTTTTTTTAAATAAAGTTCGTCTTCTCTCAGTTTTACCGTATAGTTACTAAACTCTCTTCTTATCGGGTATTCTTTTCTCAGCAGGTCAAAGTAATTTCCTCTTTCTCGCCGTTTCACTTTTATCATTTTTCTCATTCGCGTGCCATCTCCTTCAACTTTATAAACAGCTCTTAGCAAATTATAAAGTTTTAACTCATCGTTTTTGCTATTATCTAAAACAAATTCTTTATTCTCAACTTCTGGTAATTCAGGTTTCCAGCTTGGTGGTTTCCCCGTAAAATTACAGAGAGCATTATATATCATCACTGTTCCGTTCACCTTCCCTTCCAGGGAATATCCGGCTATGTGTGCAGTTCCAATTTTGGTGATGCTTAGAAGATCAATATTTATTGTTGGTTCATTTTCCCAGACATCCAAAATATTATATAACTTTTTGCTTTGGGTTATGTTATAGAGTGCATCGTTATCAATTACAACACCGCGCGAAGTGTTTATTATTATTGCTCCATTCCGGATTTGATTCAATTTATCTTTATTAAAAAGATGAACCGTGTTATCCCGTCCTCCTTTGTTTAAGGGAACATGCATGGTTATTATATCTGCCTGCAATATTTCATCCAGTGAAACATATTTTTCCCCAATCCCTTTTCTTTCTAAAGGAGGATCATTTTTTAAGACCAACATTCCCAGCGCTTCAGCAATTCTTACAACCTTGCTACCAATATTTCCAATTCCTACAACTCCAATTGATTTTTTATTCAACCTTATATTTTCATCTGCTGCTATTTTAAACAGCGCAGTAAAAACATACTCAGCAACTGAATCCGCATTACATCCCTTTGCATCAGCAAAACTTATATTGTTCTTCTTAAGATAATTCAGATCAATATGATCGGAGCCGATTGTTGCTGTTCCGACAAATTTAACTTTAGTTCCATCCAGCAGGTTACCTTTTACATTTGTAATTGATCTTACTATTAATGCATCAACATTTTTTAGCTGCTGGTTAGTGATCTTTCTGCCATCAACAAGTTGAACATCTCCAAATTCAGAGAAAGCTGCCTTTGCATAAGCGATATTTTCATCAACAACAATATTCATTTCTCTTTTCAATAACTTTTGTACAAATTTAACAATTAAATGGTTTATGCGAATTGCTATCCTTAAAATATGATAAATTGAAAATTGTTTTTCCCACTTTTATGGGCTATTTTTAGTCCAATTTTTGATATAAATTGAAAAAAATGTAGAAAAAGGTTACAACCGCACAGGGATTAAAAATGCTAAGCAAATTGCTACAACCAGAAATAAAATCTCTTATTGCTGAGAGAAAGCTTAGCATATTAAAGGAAATCCTGAGTGATTGGACCCCCGCAGATATTGCCGATCTTATTGTTGAACTTCAAGAGAATGAACAGGTTATAGTTTTCCGTTTGCTTCCTATTGAGCTTGCAACCGATACATTTGAACAACTGGAATTCGACATACAGTTGGATTTATTAAAAGCTATGGGTAAAGGTGAAGTAGCAGCTTTACTTAACGATATGTCACCCGATGATCGTACTGCATTGCTGGAAGAACTACCGGGCTCAGCAGCGAAACAGTTACTGCAGCTCTTGTCAACAGAAGAAAGAATTATCGCACGCACTCTGCTTGGCTATCCTGAAAACAGTGTGGGACGGCTTATGACGCCAGATTACATAGCAATTAAACCTGCCTGGACAATTGAGGAGGCGTTAAAATATATCCGGGAAAATGCTGAAGACAGCGAAACACTAAATATTGTTTATGTAATTGATGATAGAAATAAGCTTCTTGATGATATTAAAATTAAGGAGTTTATTCTTGCTTCACCGGATAAAAAAGTTACAGATTTAATGGATGAAAATTATGTGACTTTAAATGTAACTGATGACCAGGAAGAAGCAGTTGAAGTATTTAAAAAGTATGATAGGATTGCACTACCAGTTGTGGATAAATTCGGTGTTTTGATTGGAATTGTTACCGTTGATGATGTCCTCGATGTAGCAGAAGAAGAAGCCACAGAGGATATTCATAAACTTGCCGCAGTGGAAGCTCTGGAGGAACCGTACCCCACTATTCCTCTTCTTGAGATGGTAAAGAAACGGGTGGTTTGGTTAGCTATATTGTTCATTGCGCAGATATTAACTGCTATCGTGTTGGAATACTTTGAGAACGAAATTACCAAAGCTGTTGTGTTATCGATTTTTATTCCTTTAATTATTTCCAGCGGAGGTAATTCCGGTTCGCAGGCTGCAACATTGGTTATAAGGGCTATGGCAGTTGGCGAAATAACACTTGCCGATTGGTGGCGAATTATGCACAGAGAAATTTTATCAGGATTAATGATTGGATTAATTTTAGGATTGCTAGGGTTCTTCCAGGTTGCATTCCTGGCAAATTTTTCTGTTGCTATAGGTGTACACTGGATCTTACTTGGAATAACAATATCTATTTCAATAATTGGAATTGTTATGTGGGGAACTTTATCCGGATCGATGCTTCCTTTCATTTTAAAACGGCTTGGTGCGGATCCTGCCACTTCTTCGGCTCCGCTTGTAACCACAATTGTTGATATAGTAGGATTAATAATCTATTTCACAGTTGCAATAATTATTTTGGGTGGTACGTTGCTTTAATTTTGCAACCATCTATTTACGTCTCTAAAATGTAATATTCAGGAAGAATCTTTTTATATTTGCAAGACTATGATGAACCCAGAAGGTAAACAGAACCATAATAAGAACAACTATAAGGGAATAATCCTTGCCGGAGGTGCCGGTTCACGGCTATACCCAATTACAAAAGTTTATAGTAAGCAATTAACTCTTATCTATGATAAGCCGCTAATTTATTATCCTCTATCCATCCTTATGCTGGGTGGGATTAGAAAAATTCTGATTATATCGGATGAAAAAACTATCCCACATTACAAACAACTATTTGGTGATGGCTCTCAGCTTGGAATAAAGTTAGATTATGAAGTTCAATCAGCACCAAATGGGATTGCCGAGGCGTTTATTATCGGAGATGAGTTTATAGAAGATGATCCGGTATGCTTGATACTTGGTGATAACATTTTTTACGGTAACATAGATTTCTTTTACAAAGCGCTTGCTAATAAAACCGGCGCAACTATTTTTGGTTACCAGGTTAAAGATCCGGAAAGATACGGAATAGTTGAATTTGGTGATGACGGAAAAGCAATTTCAATTGAAGAAAAACCCGCTTTTCCTAAATCACATTTTGCTGTACCTGGTTTGTATTTGTTTGATAACTCTGTTGTAGATATTTCTAAAAACCTTAAACCCTCCGATCGTGGTGAGCTTGAAATTACCGATGTTAATAAAAAATATATGGAAATGGATAAGCTCGGTGTGGAAAAAATTGGAAGAGGTGTTGCTTGGCTTGATACCGGGACACCCGAAGCACTGCTTGCCGCCTCTAATTTTTTTGGTGTTATTGAAGACAGGCAGGGATTAAAAGTAGCTTGTATTGAAGAAGTAGCTTACTACAAAGGATTTATTGATAAAGATCAGTTTTATGCTTCAATAAATTCAATTCCAAAATCGCTTTACAGGGATTACCTGGAAAAAATATTAAAAGAAGATTCGTTTTAAATGAAAGTAAGTAAAACAAATATTGAAGGACTCCTGCTGATTGAACCTGATCTGTTCAGCGATGACAGGGGCTATTTTTTTGAATCGTACAGCAAAGAAAAATACGATGAAATTGCTCCTGATATAAATTTTGTTCAGGATAACATTTCACAATCAAAAAAAGAAACTGTAAGAGGATTGCATTACCAGGTTGGTGATAAAGCGCAAGGTAAACTATGCCAGGTAATTTCAGGCAAAGTACTTGATGTAGCTGTTGATATAAGGTTTGGCTCTCCCACATTCGGTAAACATTATGCACATATGCTTAACACAGAAAAGAAAATGCAGATATGGATTCCACCCGGATTGGCTCATGGTTTTTCTGTTTTATCAGATGAAGCAGTATTTTCTTACAAGTGTACAAATTACTACAGCAAAGAACATGAGCGTTCCATTCTCTATAACGATCCTGATTTA
>CBEPPX010000071.1:0-7800 GCA_965511205.1 uncultured Ignavibacteriales bacterium
GGTGCACATATTCAAAAAGAAGAATATAATGTTGCTTCTGAATTTTTAGAAAAATGCATAAAGATTAATCCTGAATTTCCAAACGCTAAAGCACTTAAAGAACAACTCACCGAAATATTAAAACAATAAAAAAGCCCCGCAAAATGCAGGGCTTCAATTCTTACTGAACGTAATCCCAGGGGATTATTTCAATAACATCATTTTCTTAGTTTCACTAAAGTTGCCTGAAGTAATCTGGTAGAAATAAATACCACTAGTTAGACCCTCGGCAATGAAATCAACCTGGTAAGTTCCGGCAGGTTTGCTTTCGTTAACTAAGGTTGCAACTTGCTGCCCAATGGAGTTGTAAACACTTAAAGTTACAAATCCCTCATTAGGAATGCTGAAATTAATTATCGTTGACGGGTTGAACGGATTCGGATAATTCTGGTTAAGAGAATAAGCTGTTGGTAGTGTCTGGGTAATATCCTTTACGCCCACTGTAAAATCTTGAGGACCCATTATGCCAAATGTATCTAAAACTTCAGCATAATAAGCATTTGCGAAAAGGTTAATCTCGTGATTTGCACCAATAGCATTTTCATTATCGTTGCCGCCGCCGTTATTAACTGCGTCACCGTAATTTATACCATATTTATATTGTACATTAAAAGTAGTAAAAGCCGGAAAAGTAACTGTGGCTGTGAATATTAAATCACCCGCAGTTTTATCACCGTTCGTACCATCATCAAACGTAGGTATCATTAAACCTATATCGCCATCCGGCCAACCTAAGTCAGGCCACTGTAAAGGTACAGTACCGCCGGCTATATGCACAGTATTAACCATAGGAAATGGCAGAGTATTTATTGCAGAAATTGGATTTTGGCTACAGTCAATCTGAAATAGAATATCGGTTGGTTGGTTTGTAACGGTAGCTAAAGTTCCATCATTAAATGGTCTTGAAACTGTAGCTTCGCCAGCATCATAATCTGCCTGAGTTAAAATGTACAATTTGTCACCTCCACCTTCCCAGGCATTGGGAGTGTAGAAAAATTTATAAGCAAGGATGGTATCACCTACACTAGCTTGTAACACTGTATCTTGTTCCGCACTTACATAAACGTTTGGATCAAGACCTGGAACAAGATCGTGGCGTCCCCAGCCATTAAAGTTGCCTCTAGCAGCAACAGTATCGGCAGTATTATACCTGCCTGAAAGGATTTCAATCTCCATGTTGCATTCCCAGTTTATGAGAATGTCTTTGGGTTGGGCAAAAGTAAGACCCGCTAACAAAAGTAAAAATGAAACGTAAAATAATTTTTTCATAGATATCTCCTATTAAATTAGTGAAATGATTGAATTGTTAAGATTATTCATTTTGAATATAACTATTTTTTCTGATAAAATATAGATAAAATGATGGTCAAAATTTTATACCTAACGAAAAATGTTGTGTATTGTCTAAAATGCCAAAACTCTGATAAGCATAGTCAAAACGTATTCCAAGCTCATTAGTAAAATTATAATTAAGACCAACACCGGCTGTAAGACCCTCTTCACTATTATCCAAAAACAATGATTTATAACCAACCCTGAAGGCAATTACATTGTAAAACATATATTCTGCACCAACATTAACTGATTCGCTATTATCATTTGGGTGTAAGGCATCGGCAGCAAGCGTAAATCTGTGGTTTTCAAAGTCTACTAAATCCATTGCCAACCCAATTTTAAAGGTAAGAGGAAGTGGAAATTCATCAGTTTGGAGATTTGCGAGTATCTGATCGTTATTTCCATTGCTATTAGGATCAATATCGTGCTGAACCAGTAGATCTTTACCATCCATGCTCATTGCACCCCCAAAGTTTGTAATTGTAGCACCAATTCTCAATCCATAAATATCTGAAAGAAAGAGAACTCCGAGATCGATAGCGATAGAACTTGCAGATGAATTCCAGATTTTTTGTTGAATATATTTAATATTACCTCCAATTGAGAACCTATCGGTTAGGTTATAGGCATATGTTAAACCTAAGGACATATCACTGGCATTAAAGAACTGCCCGGTACCATCTTGTTCGGCTAAAGTTGTAACTTCTATATCACCGTAGTCCAGGTAAATAACGCTCAATCCAATCGTTCCTGCTCCTCCAAGATTCAGCATTGCACCAGCCCAATTATAATTAATATCTGCAAACCATTTTGAATATGAGAACATTGCCTCGTTAGTCTCGGTCCTGGAAGCTCCCGCAGGATTCCAGTAGAGAGCGCTGACATCACTTGCTGTTGCGATGAACGTGCCTCCCATTGAAACTGCACGTGGTCCAATGGCTATATTCAAAAAAGGAGCCGCAGACGAACCAATTTTAGATTGGCTCATTAAACAACTAACCGAAATTAAAAAAATGAATAAAAACTTTTTCATAAAAAATTCTCCGCTATTTAATTAGGGCTAACTTCCCAATCTTGTTACCTATATTTGGTGCTTCTACTACATAAACGTATATGCCATATGCTACATCTATATTTTCTTCGCTTCTTAAATTCCAGAAAACATCACCAACATATAAGCTCTCGCTGTAAAGTGTTTTTACTAATTCACCTCTAACTGTAAAGATTGATATTTTGGATCCGGGAGGAATATATGTAAACCTAACTTCTCTTTCTCCTCTTCCACTTGTTTGAAAGCTAAGAAGTCTCTCCTCGCCGGCATGAGTAACGATATATGGATTTGGAACCACCTTAATTTTATCGAGTTCATCTTTTGCCAGGGTATTATCTAAAGAAGCTCCCGTCATTGTAAATGAGAAACTGTCTTGATCATTGAACGGTTTGAAGGTCTCTATCGTAAATGTACCTGACGTTTCCAGTTGCGCTCCGAGCGAATCGTAACGGATATCTGTTCGCCAGGTTCTTACATATTTTCCCTCAACATTTTCTTTAAACCATATACTATGAGTGCTACTCAGAGTACCAAATATTGCGTACACAAAGTCTATGTATTTATCTTTAGAAAGATTTTTAACTCGAAAGTTCACTTCCTTCTCAGGTATAATACCGCTTTGCCCTGAGCCGACAGTATCCGCAACCGAAGTATCGACGACTGTATTATGAAATTCAATTACATAGTCATTAGGTACGTCAAAACCATTAAACTTAGGATTGGGAAGAGCAAACCGATATACTGTAAAAGCTGGTGGTGGGTTAGATGAAATATTTGTGGCAAATGCTGTATCAATCATTATAGGATCATTATATAACTGTGGTCTGAATCCATGCCGAACAGGAGTTTCTCCAAAAAAAGTTGGAGACTTATCAACCAAAACCTGGAAGGTCGCTTTATAGTACAGACCATTTACAGCTACAGGAGAACCATTTACATAAATCGTGTCTGTTCCCGCCGGTAACGGTATAGAATCATTTGGATTGACAATAAAAGTTTCACTAGTAAGTGGAACGAAGACTGTATCGGGTGTTTGCAGATCAAGCAGAGACCAGCTAGTGGTAACATTTGTCAGTCCCGTATCTTCAAAGACTATCTGATATTCAAACCCGTTTCTAATATCTGATTCATCAATAATTTCAACATCAGCATCTCCGGTACCAAAAAAGCTTTCAGATTTCTCCAATGAATTTAAGAAAGCATTTGAATATCCGGCTGGTCGCCTGCCAGGTGTTATGAATCCAGTATTATCATCCAGTAATATCGCACCAGTATTTGTTCTAAAAATAAATTTTGAGTTTTCTTCAGGGAAAATTTCCGGTGTTCCATCACCATGATCAAAAGCACTAACTGCGTAGTAATACTTTATTCCGGGAACAACTGTTGAATCAACAAATCTATTAATTATTCCAGTATTTTCACCGAAGAAGAATGTTGTTCCGCCAAATGCTTCAAGCAGCCCCGGGCTTGGAATAAAAAACCCGCTAAATTCATTATCAAGATCATATCGGGCTATAGGTTTATCGAAGGAAAGTACGCCCAGCGCATTAGTAATTGTTCTTGTGTCTCTAAAGTTTGCATCGGTGGACCTGTAAATTTTATAACCTTCAAAATCCTGCTGTTTAGTCACAAAGTCTCTTGTATTTTCAGAATCTTCTCCATCCCAATAAATTACCACTTTCCCATCGTTCTGAGTAAGATTAATTTTTGGTTTAAGTGGTGCCTGTGGGAAAGCATACCCCGCATTGTATATCTGTTGTACAATCTTTTTATTTTTAAAGATATCATCAAAATCCTCCCCAAAGAGAAGTGCAACTGAAAACCTTTCTGGTATTTGAGGAAATAGCGGAAAGAATCCGGAACTATAAATAAAATCACCATCCTGTGGAGTTGGAGGAACGACATCAAATCTACCGGGAGTCATTCTTCCCCACAATGAAGAATCTATACTAAGATCGGGAGCACTCTGAAGTTCAAAAAAGTTAAACCCGGTAAGACCGATTTGATCAGATTCATCAGGATCAGTTATACCAAAATTCGGTTCTCCCTGCGTAGGAATTCCATCACCCTCACCGAAATCAGGTCCGGGATAACCTCTATCATCTGGTCCTAATCCATCTTGGCCAACATCATCAAACTCAGAATCCCAATCTCCGTCTTCATCTATATCGTTATCACGTCTTTCACCTATTAACAGATCATTCACACCTTCACCCGTAATATAATTTTTATATGATACACCAGGTAACGGCGGCAGTCTTCTTACTCTCGTTTCAAAATGAGTTGCCTGGTTTTCATCAACCAAGCCATCCAAATCATTGTCTATGGCATCATTAGCAGATGGATCAGGAATAAATACTTCTCGTCCATTAATAAGCTTTAGTGTTGCATGCCCCTCCCGGAAAGATGTTACGCCCGGTTCAATAATGAATCTAACACCTAAAGAGAAAACAGTATCCGTTGTAGGTTTCACCGTGTGAATTTCACGTTCATAAACTCTTAAGCCTTGCGGATCGGTGATTTCGTTTATTAGTACAACCTGGTTGCCAGCACTGTATATTACTGCATTAAAATCCGATGCTTGAAACCTGGGTGAAGATGACTTAGAATCATCATCATTATCAATTCCATCGAATGGATTACCGGGTGATTCAAGGAATGCATAGCCTACATATCCTACTTTCTGTCCTTTATTTCCAATTCCATCGCTATCCCAGGAATAGGTAATCCAATCCTTAATATCAAAAAATCCCAGGTCGTCCTGGCTGTCACCATCTCCACCCGCAAGAGTACCAACTATTGTTCCGAAGTCAGCTTTTCTATAAACAGTTGTTCCATCATTATTTATTTCATACAACCAAAAAATTGCATCTTCAGCTAAGAAGCTAGCCCACTGGAAACCTCTTTGCCTCATCCGGAGCCCCATACCTTTTCTGGTTACATCGCTACTATCAGGATTAAAAGTTGCATTAAATTCATCATCCCACTGGTCATCTGATTCAAAAAAAGACTCCTGGTCTGCATTAAATATTCCCCTGCCAAAGAAACCAAACCATTGTGTATTGCCATCTTCGTCCCTCCAGGAATTTGCGACTGGATCGTTCCAGCCTTCTATTGGCCAGGATTGAGGAATATGGCTCATAGCAACAGATGGATAATTTGGGTTTCTAAATCCTGGGACCGGATTCCATCCCCAGAAATGACCATCAACCGGGCTTCTCTCATCAAACTGACCCTTCCTGGGTCCCCTTGAAATTACAACCGATTGGAGAGTATCGTTCAAATTGTTTATAAATTCAACTCCAATTAAAGGGACACAATCCCCGATATAATTTTCACCGGAACCGAGTGGCCATTCTCCTCTAATATCAACGCCAGTATTTATACCGGCTATTTGACCATCATTATAATAAGATATTCCAGCACGGTTTCCGCTATGAATCCCTATGGTTAATAGTGTCGGATCACTACGTTGAGCAAAAAGATTAATGCCAAATAATAGAATAATTATTACTATTGACTTACTCATGATTACCTTTATTAAAAAATTAATAGTTAAAGGAAAAACCGACTTCAACTCTTCTCGGTTCGGAGAAATAAGTTGGATCGGTATAAAATTCATCTAAACCATTGTTAATAAAATCTTCGAAATATGCAGGGGGAACAATTCTTTGAGCTTCAAGTTTTGCAAATGTGAAGAAAGGGTCGCCTGTATCGTTATAAACAGTCACAGGGTTCTCAGAATCAAACAAGTTATTCACTCTTAAAAATACGGTTAACAGAGAACTGGATATCTCAAAATCCTTATAAACCCTTAGATCCATATTGAAAAGAGTTGGCTTTCTATCGCTATTTCTTGGGAAAGCGTTTTGAGTAACTCTTGTGTTTTTATTTACTTCAGGAGTATATGGCTGACCTGTAAAAAAATTACCTATTATTGAGAATCCCCAGTCTTTGGTCTGTGAATAAGCTAAAGATAAATTTAGCGTATGAGTTTGATCCCAGTTTAAGGGTCCAATATAAGTTTCCGGAAGCGCGCCTCCCAGTACAGCATTTCTCGCGTCCGCAGGATCAGAAGAATTTCCCTTAGTATCTGAAAAAGTATAATCTAAATTGGCAGCCAGACCACCAGAAAACCTTTTTGTAAACTTAATTACAAAACCTCTTGATAAACCAAAATCACTATTTGCATATTGGCTGTAAGATTGTGCACCACCAAAAACAATAAATTCTTCGGTTTGAGTACCAGTGAGATTTCTAAAATCCTCAAAGAATACTGTTACATCCACAGCAATATCGTCGCCAAGCTGTTGCTGTATGCCAAGTTCTCCCTTTACTGTTATTTGTGGTTCCAGGTCAGTATTTCCAAATAGTGCTGCATTTCCTGAGTTAACACCTAATTTAAAATCTGGATTTTCATACAAGAAACTATAACGGGGCAGCTGTTGGAAATGTCCATATGAAAAATGGATCACTCCTTTATCTGAAATTGGAAAAGCTAAACCAATACGCGGGCTAATTTGAGTTTTTGCAGATGCATTTTTATACCAGTATTGTGATCTATCGTTAAAAGTTTTAGAAGTTTCACCAGGATCTTGAATGCCATTTCCATTTGCATCATTAAACTTATTATTTGGTTTAAGCGGATTAAATATATTTGGATCAGTTGGATCTGAAAGAACCACCCCATCCGGCTGAAAATAATCAAATCTTACACCTAAATTGAAAATAAGATTGAACGCTTCGAACTTAGACTGAACATATCCGGAAGCTTCAAATGGTTCATGTAAATAAGTATTAAAATCGGTTGTGGTAGGTAATGGAATTGATACATTATAGGGATTAACTCTCTGACCATTTTCATCTACCATCGGCACAAGATTTATGTCCTCGAAATACATTCTATGCTTTGCATAATTACCACCAAACTGCAAATTAATTTCCTGGTTAATTTGTGTTACCCAATCTAATTTTGCACCGTAAGTACCTGTGTTTCTAGTAAATCGTTGATTATTGGAGCCACCAATACCAAAGCTGTATGGAGGTGTTATGACTGTCGAATTATCTTCATAATTAGTTGGTTTGCCCGGATTCCCGGTGTAAATATCTTCAAATAAGTATTGTCGAAAATCTTTGTAAACATAACTTAAGTTTAATGTGTAAAAGCTATTCGAAGAAATAGCGTGGTTGAATGCCAAAATATTTGTATATGATTTGTTAAAGCGATTTAGGTTATTATCAGGGGTTAATTTATTAAAATGATCATAGTCATGATAATTTCTTCGATCAAGAATATAGTTATAACTTACTTTAAGTCCTTGCAATAAACGATATGTTAACTTACCCTGCCCATATATATTTTCATTATCATTCAT
>CBEPPX010000072.1:0-7776 GCA_965511205.1 uncultured Ignavibacteriales bacterium
CAATTATGCTTGGTGGAACTCTTCTTAAACGCATCCCGATAAGATCTTTAAATATTCTTATCTTCACTCCTGATGAGATTGCTGCAATGTACAACCTTACAGGAATAAAATAAAGAAATAACATTAAGAATAGAACTACTGCAATAATAATAAATAGAGATAGTCCTGTAATAGCTTCCATAATTTTCTCCGTGAATTTTAATCAAATGAAATTTGGTTACTAATATACTTTTTTTAGCAGAAAGTATTAGCTGGTAATTTTTTGCATAGCTTCCGTCTGATTTGCGATTCCGGTAATATTGTCCTATGATGCGATACTGATACACTAATAATGCTAGGGCTATTAGCAAAAAGGTTTGTTTTGTGCAAAAGAACCAATGGAAATGGGTAGGATTATGACCTTCTCTTGGCATTTTTTTTGTTTATTTTAAGATATAATCGATTAATTATTTGATAAACCAGGTGTATGAGGGTCAGTTTTTTTTAGACTAAATAAACTTTATCTTGGTTTATTCAATTAGAAATGTCTTTTTAATAGTAAAACATTAAATGACTTTATCTATCTGATAATAAAATAATGAGTTAAGGCAAAAATATGGATGGTAATTTTTCAGACAGGCTTCAAGATGTAATCAGGTTAAGCAGGGAAGAGGCATTAAGACTGGGGCATGATTATATTGGAACTGAGCACCTTTTATTAGGAATTATTCGAGAAGGGCAAGGTGTTGGCGTACGGCTTCTAAGAAATCTTGATTGCGATCTTATGAAACTGAAAAAAGCAATTGAAGATACAGTTAGAACTTCCGGGGGTACTTTAACGATTGGTAACATTCCGCTTACAAAGCAGGCGGAAAAAGTACTTAAGATCACACAGATCGAATCGAAAATTTACAAGGCAGACGTTATTGGCACAGAGCATTTGCTCCTTTCTTTATTAAGAGATGAAGATAATATTGCAACGCAGATTTTGCATCAATTTAATATTACTTACGATACAGCTCGGTCAGAACTGAACGCAATGCTTAGCAGCCGAAGTTCTAAAGATCCATCTGCAAAAACAGTGGCTTCTGATAAAAAAATTGAAAAAACAAAAACCCCGGTTTTGGATAACTTTGGAAGAGATTTAACCAAGCTTGGATTGGATGATAAACTTGATCCTGTGGTTGGCAGGGAAAAAGAAATTGAAAGAGTAGCACAAATATTAAGCAGAAGAAAAAAGAATAATCCTGTGCTTATAGGTGAACCGGGAGTTGGTAAAACAGCTATTGCCGAAGGTTTGGCGTTAAGAATAATACAGAAAAAAGTGCCAAGAACATTACACGAGAAGCGTGTAGTTACTTTAGATCTTGCAGGGCTTGTTGCGGGAACAAAATACAGGGGACAGTTCGAAGAAAGAATGAAAGCCCTGATGAATGAGCTTGAAAAAGCAAAAGATATTATTCTTTTTATTGATGAATTGCATACAATAGTTGGTGCAGGTGGCGCATCCGGTTCGCTTGATGCATCGAATATGTTTAAGCCCGCATTAGCTCGTGGAGATATTCAATGTATTGGTGCAACAACATTAGATGAATACCGTAAATTTGTTGAAACCGACGGCGCTCTTGATAGAAGATTTCAGAAAATAATGGTCGATCCGCCAACCTTCGACGAAACAATACAGATCCTGGAAAATATTAAGTTCAAATATGAAGAACATCATCATGTAAAATACTCTAAAGATGCTATAGAAATTGCTGTAAAATTAAGTAACAGGTATATAACAGACAGGCATTTGCCTGATAAAGCTATTGATGTTATTGATGAAGCCGGTTCGCGCGTGCATATGGGTAATTTTGAAGTACCGCAGGATGTTTTAGAACTGGAAGATGAAATTGACCAGGTAAGAAGAGAAAAAGCCGCGGTTGTTAAACGGCAGGATTATGAAGAAGCTGCACGGCTGCGCGATAAAGAACGCAATCTTCAATCCGATCTTGAAATTGCTAAAAGAGAATGGGATGCCAGGACAAAAGATATAATTCACGATGTTACAGAAGATGATATGGCAACTGTTGTGGCAATGATGACAGGCATTCCGGTTAACAGGATTGCACAAACCGAATCCGATAAACTTCTTAAGATGGAAGACTCACTCCGGGAATATATTGTTGGACAGGATGAAGCAATTACAAAGCTTACCAAAGCGATTAGAAGAACCAGGGCAGGATTAAAGAATCCTAACCGTCCAATCGGAAGCTTTATTTTCCTTGGTCCTACAGGTGTTGGCAAAACCGAACTCTGTAAAGCGCTTGCAAGGTATCTCTTCGATTCCGAAGATTCACTGGTTAGAATTGATATGAGTGAATACATGGAAAAATTCTCTCTTTCACGATTGGTTGGTGCACCTCCCGGGTACGTTGGTTACGAAGAAGGCGGACAGCTTACTGAGAAAGTTAGAAGAAAACCATATTCGGTAGTTCTCTTTGATGAAATTGAAAAAGCTCATCCCGATATTTACAGTATTCTTTTGCAGGTGCTGGATGATGGTGTGCTAACAGATAGCTTAGGAAGAAAAGTTGATTTCAAAAATACTATTATTATCATGACTTCGAATGTTGGAACAAAGGATATTAAAGATATTGGTTCGTTTGGATTTAGTGATGCCTTAGATAAAGATAAGTATGCTAACATGAAGACTACGGTGGAAGAAGCCATGAAAAAACTCTTTAATCCTGAATTCTTAAACAGGATTGATGATACGATTGTCTTCCGCAACCTTGACAGGGAGGATATTATGAAGATCATCGAGATAGAGAGCAGAGATCTTTATAAAAATCTTGAAGAAAATAAAATGGATCTATTGCTTGATCAAACTGCAAGAGAGTTTTTGGTTAATAAAGGATTTGATGAAAAATTTGGTGCAAGACCACTGCGTCGCGCAATTCAGAAATATGTTGAAGATCCTTTAGCCGAAGAAATTTTAAGAGGTTCATTTAAAGAAGGAACCCGCATAATGGCAAAACATGTAGAGAATGCGGAAGAGTTGGTTTTTTATGATGAATCACTAGAGGTTGAAGATTCGGATGAAGAGACAGAAAAATCGGATACTTCTGAAGCATAGATTTTAATCGAAAATTTTTATTTGAGCAGCGTATCCTGTTTTAGGGATACGCTTTTTTTGTTTCCTCTTCACATATTTTTTCTTCGTGGAGCCCAATATTTATATCATTATGAATAGGCAAGCTCTACATAATTGTTTAAATTTTGTAATCATTACAACAAAATATTTTATTAGATATGTCACTTTTAACATCAGAAGAAATTAATAACAGGATTAAAGAAATTTCCGGCTGGGAATACCTGGAAAACCAAATTGGCAAGGAATTTCAATTCAAGGATTTTCCTGAAGCTCTTAACTTTGTTAACAAAGTTGGTGCATTTGCTGAAGAAATGAACCATCATCCTGATATTTTTCTTCATTCCTGGAACAAAGTAAAAATTACAGTTTCCACTCACGATAAAGGTGGAATAACTGAGAATGATTTTCAACTTGCAAAAAAAATTAATGATTTATTATGAGTTTTACCGAAGTTGAAATTCTGGAAATCTTCAAAAAAACAAAATCATTATTTGAAGGTCATTTTCTTTTAACATCAGGAAGGCATAGTAATAAATATTTTCAGTGTGCAAAAGTTCTTCAATACCCGGAATACATAGAACAGCTTTGCTCAATCGTTGCAGATCATTTTAAGGATTTTGAGATCGATACCGTAATATCACCTGCAATTGGCGGGTTGGTTGTTGGGCAGGAAGTTGCACGGCAGCTTAATAAAAGATTTATCTTTGCCGAAAGGGAAAATAAAAAATTAACCATACGCCGTGGATTTTCTTTAAGCGAAGGTGAGAAAGTTTTAGTCTGCGAAGATGTTGTAACAACAGGCGGATCGGTTTTTGAAGTAATTGATATTGTAAAAAACAATAATGCAAATATTGCCGGAGTTGGATTTATTGTAGACAGAAGCAATGGCAAAGTTGATTTTGGGTTTCCTCAAATTAGCACACTTAAGATGGAAGTTGTTTCGTACCTGCCAGAAGAGTGTCCGCTCTGCCAGCAAGGATTGGAAATAATAAAACCTGGTTCAAGAAAAATTAATAATTAAATATTTTTCTGATTCTTTTTCCTTCTTAATTCTAATACTCAAAAAAGTTATCTTTGAATATTAAATTTCAATTAATTTCTACACAAAACGGATTTTGAGATGAAGATTATTATTATCTCTTTACTATTTATTTCTGCTCTTTTCCCGCAGAATGCTTTTGATGAATATTTCCAAAATAAAACACTCCGCCTGGATTATTACCATACCGGCGATAAGGAAAATGATTATTATTCTATCGATGAACTGATTGAGGAACCTTATTGGGGAGGATCAAAAATTAATCTTATTGATAAATTTGAATATGGAAAATATAGATTCATGGTTTTTGATGAAGAGAGCGATGAGCTAATCTACTCTAGAGGATATTCTACTTTATTTAATGAATGGCAGACAACTGAAGAAGCAAAACATACAGTAAAAAGTTTTAGTGAAACTGTTGTTTTTCCATATCCCAAAAATCCGGTATGGGTTGAATTTTTTAGCAGGAATAAAAAAAATGAACTAATAAAAAAATTCGAATATAAAATTGATCCGAAAAATTATTTTATTAAAACCGAGCATGTTGATGAATATGAAAGCTTCAATTTACTAAACTCGGGAGATCCTTCGGTTAATGTTGATATAGTTATTATACCTGATGGTTACACAGCAGATGAGATGGAAACCTTCAGGAATGATTGTGATGAATTTGCCGGCTATCTTTTTAACAGTTCGCCTTTTAAAGAAAACAAAAACAAGTTTAATATTCGTGGTATTTATGCTCCTTCGGAAGAATCTGGTACAGATATTCCTGCAGAAGATACATGGAAAAAGACACTGGTTAATTCAACCTTTTATACTTTCAATCTTGAAAGATATTTGATGACAACCGATAACAAAACTTTAAGAAATGTTGCAGCAAATGTTCCTTACGACCAGATTTATATTCTTGTAAATTCGGATAAGTATGGGGGCGGTTCAATTTATAATCTTTATTCTGTTTGTGTTAACGATAACCAGGCAGAAGAATTCGTCTTTGTTCATGAATTTGGGCATGGTTTTGCTTCGCTTGCAGATGAGTACTATACTTCCGATGTAGCCTACCAGGATTTTTACTCATTCGATGTAGAACCTCTTGATCCTAATTTAACAACTCTTATAGATTTTGATTCGAAGTGGAAAGATATGGTTGAAGATGGAATACCAATTCCAACTCCTGCTACAAAGGAATATGAAGATGTGCTTGGTGCTTTTGAGGGTGGCGGTTATGTTGAGAAAGGCGTTTACAGACCTAAACAGGATTGTACAATGAAATCGATTGTTGTTGATAATTTTTGTCCTGTTTGTAAAAAAGCCATTCAGCAGATGATAGACTTTTACACAGAATAGGAAACAGAATATAATTTATGGAACAAAGAAAATTACATAAGCTTGTAGAAACTATAGCTTCCGGAAAATTTGCCACTGAAAAAGAAATGTTGATTAATACTATTCAAGGAATAGTTAAAAGCGAAAACATTGCTGTTACCGGAGGCAGGATTTGGAAACTTGATGAAAGTAAAGAAGCATATACAATTTTATATCAAACCGGCAACCTGGAAAAAATTAAACCCGGGTTCAAATTAAAAACTGACGAATATCCGGTGTTCGATTTGATAGTAAAAGAAAGAACTATCTTAGGTGATGAAACCAATGTCGCATTAAGGGAAATGGGAATTTTCAAATATTCAGCTTCCGGCGTTGGTGGAAAAATAAAAGTTAAGGGAAAGTATTTATATGAATATATTTTAGCCCTTAACAGCGATAAAATTGATGAAGAGTTTAAACTTGATTTAAATATAATTGCTACAGCTTTAACCTCAAAGATTAAACAGAAAAGATCATCCGAAAGCGCACACCATTTAAGGGCTGATATTGATAAAGCTAGAGAGCTTCAAAAGAGTATTCTTCCGGAACATGAACTTAGTTTTCAAGGATTTGAGCTTTACGGAATAACCCATCCAGCAGAAATTGTTGGGGGTGATTTTTTTGATTACCTGGAATTTGGTGATGAAGGCGAACGGCTGGGAATTGTTGTGGGCGATGCTGCAAGTAAAGGTGTAAGCGCCTCGGCAGAAGCGATGTATATTTCAGGGGCATTAAGGATGGCAAGCAGTTTCGAAATAAAAATTGTTGCACTTATGAGAAGAATGAACCAGCTTGTTAATAAAATTTTTGATGATGATAAGTTTGCTTCGCTTTTTTATGGTGAGCTAACTAATCATAAAGGGGGATTGTTCCTCTTTGCAAACGCCGGTCATAATCCACCGATCTTCCTAAACTGTAATACAGGTGAAATAGAATTACTTCATCCAACCGGACCTGTGCTTGGACCTGCGCCTAATGCCGGTTATTACATTGAGAGTGTTAATTTTAATAAGGGAGATCTCCTGCTTCTTTTTTCGGATGGCGTTACAGAATCTGCTGATGTAGGGTTTAATCAGTATGGAGATGATAGACTGGTTGCAAAGTTTAAAGAATTAAGAAATCTATCTCCAAAAGAAATTGCTGTTAGAATTTTAGAAGATGTTTTAAATTTTTCCAAAAATGGAAAATACTCTGATGATAAAACTCTTGTTGTAATTAAAAAAAATGCTTAAAGAATATTTTATGTTAATTTAACAGTTGAGGGGTACAGAATGCTGCAATCTATAAATCCCACAAATGGAAAACTGATCCACACTTATCCGGAAATGACAATTGACGAAGTTGATAAAGTACTTCACCTGGTTAAAGATACTCTTAACGAGTGGAAGGAAACGGCCTTTAACGAACGTGCAAAACTAATGTTGAATACTGCAAATGTTCTAAGAGGGCAAAGTGAGGAACTATCGAAACTAATGACTGAAGAAATGGGCAAACCGATCATTCAATCCAGAGCAGAAATTGAAAAATGTGCATGGGTTTGTGAGTACTATTCTGAAAATGCGGAAAAGTTTTTAAGCGATGAATTGATTACAACGGATGCAGCAAAAAGTTTTGTAACATATCAACCATTAGGAGTTGTACTTGCTGTTATGCCGTGGAACTTCCCATTCTGGCAGGTGTTCCGTTTTGCGGCTCCCGGTTTGATGGCTGGTAATGCAGGTTTACTTAAACATTCATCAAATGTTTCAGGGTGTGCGCTTGCTATAGAACAAATTTTTAGAAAAGCAGGTTTTCCTCAGAATCTTTTTAGAACAATTCTTCTTCCTTCCACACAGATGGATGAAGTAATTAAGAACGAAATTATAAAAGCAGTAACCTTAACGGGAAGTGTACCTGCAGGTAAAGCTGTTGCAGCAACTGCCGGATCCGTTTTGAAGAAAACTGTTTTAGAACTTGGAGGAAGCGATCCTTATATAATTCTAAAAGATGCTGATCTTCAGCTTGCTGCCGATAACTGCACAACTGCCAGGTTAATTAACGGCGGACAAAGCTGTATAGCCGCTAAAAGATTTATCGTAGTTGAAAAGATCTACGATGAATTTGAAAAGCTGTTTATTAAGAGTATGCAAATTAAAAAAATGGGCGATCCTTTTGATGAAACGAATGATGTTGGACCACAAGCGAGCAAATCGTTAAGAGATGAGCTGCATCAGCAGGTATTGCAAAGCATCGAAAAAGGAGCTAAGCTGCT
>CBEPPX010000073.1:0-7776 GCA_965511205.1 uncultured Ignavibacteriales bacterium
CCTAATCCGGCTCCGCCATACTCTTCAGGGAAGATGACACCCATAAAACCAAGTTCACCAAGTTCGCGAAATATTTCCATAGGGAATTCCTGGGCTTCATCCCATTCCATAACTTTTGGTTTAATTTTTTTCTGTGAAAAATCACGGATTGTATCTCTTATAATTACCTGGTTTTCATTTAATTCAGTTTGGAAGGATTCAGCGTTGGTTTCCATTGTTTGCCTCTATAGACTTTTGTATGCAGCTAAAAGACAGCTGACAGATTAGTTTTTTATTTTTTATGATTCACAAAGTTGTCTATAATATTTTCTGCTATTCGATAGGGCGACAAATCTCCTAAGACAACTTTTTCTAAAGATAAATTTAAAGAATTTTCAGCACTTTCACTCCATAATTTTTCCTTTAACTTATTCTCAACAATATTTTTTATCCTGTTCTTTGTTTGTTTCTCTCTTTTAGAAATAAATAATTTATTTGTTTTAAGATAATCCTTGTGCCGGTTTATTTCATTTGCAATTTCTTCGATTCCTTTATTTTCCGATGCTATTGTTTTTATAATATTCGGCATCCACGATTTTTCATCATGGGCTCTCATCATAAGAATAGTTTGCATTGAAGCAGTTGCCTGATCAGAGCCAGGCCTATCACTTTTATTCAGCACAAAGAAGTCAGCAATTTCCATTAGTCCTGCCTTCATTGCCTGTACTGCATCGCCCGATTCAGGAACGAGTACAACTACTGTTGTATCGGCTGCTTGTGCAATATCCAATTCAGACTGACCGACTCCTACAGTTTCCATAATAATAATATTATAACCTGCGGCATCCAGTACATCTGCGGCATCAACTGCTTTTATACTTAATCCGCCCAAGCTGCCGCGTGTTGCCATACTTCTTATAAAAATATTCTGATCGTTTCCTATTTCAGACATCCGCACTCGATCACCAAGCAGAGCACCACCCGTAAAAGGGCTTGTAGGATCAACGGCAATTATTCCTACTTTTTTATCCTGCTTTCTATAAAACTTTGTTAAATGATTTGTTATAGTGCTCTTACCTGCACCGGGAGGTCCTGTTATGCCAATGCGGTAAGCATTTCCGACATTAGAATGTATTTGCATTAGTAATTCAGAGGCAGTAGAACTATTCTCTTCTACAATAGTTATTGCCCGCGCTATTGCTCTTCGGTCGTTTGAAATTATTTTATTTGTTAATTCTTCAACTGTCATATTCTTAGCTATTACCGATTAAGTTTTATTTTTGAAATAATCAGCTGTTTTTTCTAATCCATCTTTAAGTGGGCTTGCAGGTTTCCAGTTAAATTTTTTATAAAGTTTTTCAGAGGAAATCACACTCCGCATTTGTTCGCCCTGTGCTGCAGGACCATGTTTTTCTTCCTGTCCTTTTCCAATAGTATCATTTAGGATTTTATAAATTACATTTACATTTGTTTCAATCGCGGTTCCAACATTATAAATATTGTTTTGTTCATCACTTACAGCAAGAAGGTTGGCTTTTACAACATCATCCACAAAAACATAATCTCTTGTTTGCTTACCTGAACCGTTAATTAGTGGCTGCTCACCTTTAAGTAGTTTGTTCGCAAAAATTGCTACCACTCCCGCTTCACCAAAAGGATTTTGCCTTGGTCCGTAAACATTTGCGTATCGAAGAATGGTGTAATGCAGATTATGTTCAAGATGATAAAAGTAAAGATACTTTTCAATAGTAAGTTTGGTAATTCCATAAGGAGAAATTGGAGATGTTGGATGAGCTTCGTCGGCTGGGAAGTAATCCTGCTCACCGTAAATTGCTCCGCCGGTGGAGGCGAATATAATTTTTTTTACACCGGTTTTAATGCAACTTTGAAGAAGATTAATTGTTCCCAGGATATTTGTATTTGCATCAAATAACGGATCGGTTACAGATTTCCTTACATCAATCTGTGCTGCATGATGGTTAACGAGATCAAACTTTCCATTTTTAAAAACATCAATAATTCCGGAATCACTTATACTTAACTTAACAAATTCTGCAGCTGTGTTTATATTCTCTTCGAATCCTGTTGAAAGATCATCAATAATCGTTACGTTGTGTCCCTCCGCTATATACGCATCGACGATTTGAGAAGCTATAAATCCGGCGCCTCCAGTAACAAGTATCTTCATTCTATCCTGTGTATAATTTATGTTCATAAATATATTCTTTTACTTTTTGTGGGACGAGATAATGTATTGGCATTCCTTTCTTGACACGCTCCCTAATATCGGTAGCACTTATTTCTATTCCGCGTGTCTGCACAAAAACTGCCTGGTGAAAATATTTATCTTCAAATGGTGCCGCTAAAGATGATTTTCTTTTAAGCACTATTATTGTCGCAAGCTTAACAATTTCATCTGGTTCATTCCATGAGTGAAATTGAAATATGTTATCATAACCAATTATAAATTCAAGTTCATCATACTGTTTTTTTAATTCTCTTAACGTATTTACTGTATAAGAAATTCCACCTTTCAAAATTTCCATGTCGGAGAAATCAAAAAACGGAACTTCCTCTGTTGCCAGTTTTATCATATTTAAACGATGTTCCGGAGTAGAGGATTTGATATCAGCTTTGTGGGGAGAAACAAAGGATGGAATGAAGATTATTTTATCAAGCTTTCTTATTTCCTTTACAGATTGAGCAGTAATAAGATGACCCATGTGAATTGGATCGAATGTGCCGCCGAAGATTCCAACTTTTTTCATTTTAGCAGCTCCCTGTATTCAATAAACAGATGTGTGAATCTTTCATGCATTTCATGGCTGCAGTATTCAAGACTTTCTTTTTTTGATAGCTCATCATACAGACTTTTAAAATCCTCCATATCATTAATTGCTAAAAATCCACTAAACACATTTACAAAGTTATCTTTATTACTGATATCGGCAAGGTATTTCTCATAATCTAGTTTAGAGAGAAAAAATTCCTCGTATATTTTTTCATTCAAATTATTTGAACCAATAAATCCAACTTTTTCTTTGTCAGTCTTTCCAACAACAATCGATTCATCTTCAATTGAAAGAAGATCGAACAGTTTAACAAATTTACTTAAAGAAACACCAAAAGTGTTAAGATGAATTAAAACATTATTTGAATGATGTTGGAAAAACTTTTTGCCCAAATCATCAAATTGTTTGGAAATATTTTTAGTACTAATAAAATATAAATTTACTTCCTCGGGAATAAAATTCTTTGGAATAAAATCCTTGTCCATGTTATCCATGCAGCAAATAAGGTTTGCCTGGTTTTGCAGCCCGGATAAATTTTTAAGATTATTAATAAAAAGCTGTGAGTATAAAAAAATTGAGTCATTCAAATTAAGCTTTCCAAACAGAGGCGCGCGCTTCGTGTTAAGAAAAGGGTGATCTGCCAATAGGTAAACAGCATTTATATTTTTAACCACCAGTTTTACCATGTAATGAAAGCAAGTTCCTAATAAAATTCCTATAATTCACTACATCAGTTTCATAAAAATTTCTACTTTTCCCTTTGGAATATCTCAACTGCTTTTTTCTAAAAGCTAATGTTGTTGCCGATCTTACATAAACCTTCCTGATGTTTTCATCAACCCAGCCGGGAAAATTTCTTCCGGCTGAGCATAAAATATTAAGATGGTTAGTTGGTATAATACCCATTTCGGCTTCGGGAAGAAGTTCTTCGTAAATAATCCTTTTTTCTTGCAGAACAGAAGCAGAAAATGCAGCAATGAAAACTATAACTGTAGCGAAGAGGAACAAAAATCCCAGTGCTGCTGTAGATTGAAAGCTGACGCTAAAGTTCCAAGCAAAATGGATAAAAACAGCTATAGATAATCCTGCAAGTGATAACCAAAATTTATTTTTTCCTTTAAATTTTGCATTGCCCAGAAAAGCTCCGAAAATTGCAGTAGCCACACAATGCATTACTGCTGAAAACAATGTTCTGATAATCACTATTGCAATCCAATCACTTACCGTTGTTCCGTAAGATATAAAATATAAAAAGTTTTCCGTCATCCCGAATCCAAGACCAATTGCTCCACCGTAAACAATTCCGTCTGTTAAATTATCAAATTTTCTATTGGCAACAATTACGAATAAAAATATTCCCTTAGTAATTTCTTCTACAACAGGTGCAACAACTATGGTCCCCAAATGGTCTAACTGTTGTTCTGATGAAGTAAAAAAGGAGAGTAAGCCTGAGAATATAAAACTTCCGATTAAACTGAATATTATTGCTCCAACTGCTCCCCAAAAGTAACAAGTAAGCACTAACTTGAAAGGTTCCCTGTCATATCTATCGAATCGCCAGATTATTATAAGATAAGCAACCATTGGTATGATGGCTGCAAATGCGGAAGAAATTATCAGCATATTAAAACAGTTTTGTGTGATGAAAAATATTTCATAATCATTTGGAAATATTATCCTGATTTAATCCAACTGATGATTTCTTTAATAGTTGGTCTGCCGCCATACGATAAAATTCCTATTCGGAAAATTTTAGCTGAGAGTTTAATCATTATATAAATTGAAATGAGCATAATTGAAACTGTTACCAGGAGATCAACAAGAGGCACCGGCGCAATATTTACTCTTAATAACATTACCGAGGGAATTGTAAGCGGGATGTAAGAAAATATTTTTAATATAAGCACATCGGGATTTTGAATTGCAGGCATGGCTATAACGATAGGGAGCATTAGGGTTAAGCTTAAATAAGTTGTTATTTGCTGGGCTTCCTGTTCAGTGGTTACAATAGAGCCGATGCCTACAAACAGTGTTGTATAGAACACAAAACCTAAAACAAAATAGAGCAGGATCAATAAAATATTCTCAAACATTTCCGGCGGAACAACTGCACCGCCAACCAAAGCTAATCCAAGCAGCACCCAAACAAAAATTTGTGTTAGCCCGAGCGAACTAAGCCCAAGTATTTTTCCGGTAAGAAGTTCATCAGGTGTGCAGCTTGAAATGAGTACTTCTATAAGCTTATTCGATTTTTCTTCGATAAGACTACGCACAAGCATTTGCCCGGAATAGATAACCATCATCATTAATAGAATTATAAATATAAAAGATGAGAAAAATACAATAAGAAAATCCTGTTTACCTTCTTTACCGCTCTCTTCAATTCTGATCTGCTCTATCTGTACATTTTTTTGTAATGATGAAATCATCTCAGGATTGATTCCGGAATTTAACAGTTCTTTACGAATCCTGATTTTATTAAGAACCACTTCAAATTTTTTTAAGTCATTAAAATTTCCAATGCTTCCGCTTCGGTATTCAGCTACAAGCGAATCGGGTGCAGGCATACTGATAAATAGGTATCCTTCAATTTTCTTCTGTATAATATTTTTGTCTGCACTTGTTTTATTATTACCCGGTTCATATTTATTCTTGTAAAGATTGATTACTATGTAATTCGGCTGTCCGTCTTCAAGCTTATATTCTTCAAGCGCATCCCGAACATCATCAAAATAAAAACCTGTTTGATCTAAAACACCAACTACTTTGGTTCTTGTATCTTCTTCGGTAGTAAGTAACGTGGGAATTATGGAGAAACCTATAATTATTATTGGCGTTAAAATAAGGGAGATGATAAAAGTTTTTGTTTTCACTTTTTCAACAAACTCCCATTTAGCAATAGAGAGAATTTTTTTCATTTTGCTTTATATAGGCTGTTCTTTAATAAGATCGATAAATATTTTGTTTAAAGTAGGTTCAATCACAGAAAAATGTTTTATCTCAATTTTATCAACAATATTGTGAAGGAATTCGGATGGAGAAACATCATCGTTTAATTGAACTTCAGCGTAATTGCTGTAACTTTCGTATTGAATTACACCAGGGAACGATTTAAGAAACTCCCCGTTACCCGAATACTGCAGTTTAATATTATTACCGCCGAATCGTTTTTTGATATCACCAAGGTCCCCGCTGGTAACTTCTTTGCCGTTATTCATAAGTAATATTTCATCACATAGTTTTTCCGCAGTATCCATCTGGTGAGTGGATAGTATAATAATTTTGCCGGATGATACAAACGATAGAATAAGTTCTTTAATTTCCTGCTGGTTAATCGGATCAAAACCTGTAAACGGCTCATCAAGTATTAGTAAATCCGGATCATGAAAAACTGCAGTTATAAACTGGATCTTCTGCTGATTTCCTTTTGATAATTCCTCAATCCTTTTATTACGATAATGTTCAATCTTTAATCTCTTCAACCAATTATCTGCAGTCTTTATTGCGTTAGTACTGCTCAGATTTTTTAACTCGGCAAAATACTTTAGCACATCTATAACTTTACTTCTTCTATACAAACCACGCTCTTCCGGTAAATAACCAATCTGGTTGAAGAACTGGTTTGTTATAGGTTTTCCGTTAAAAATTATTGTGCCTGAAGTTGGTTTTATAATGTTTAGAACGGTTCTTATTGTAGTGGTTTTACCTGCACCATTGGGTCCCAGCAGCCCGAAGATCTTTCCGGGAACAACATTAAACGAAAGATTATTTACTGCAATGGAATTTTTGAATTTTTTGGTTAAGTTTTTTACTAACAGCATCTTTAATTATTCAAATTTATAACTGGCAAATTAAATCTATTCTAAAATAAAAATAAAATTATCAATTGTTCATTAAAACCTGTGGTGCTTATATTAAAAAAGTTGCTTCATTATAAGAATATGTTCAAATCCAGCCTGGTACTTTGGAAGAGAAGATATGTTATAACTTATTAAATAACAGTAAGTTAAGAGCAATAGTAACTGTTGAATTTTGTTTGACTATCATGGAAACTATCAATATATTTGAAGTCATTTTTCTTGTAAGGTTTTTAGATCCCAATGATAATTAAGATTTCTAACCTATCTGATGGTAGTTATAATTATGAGTTTGAAGGTGAAGTTGCTGAGATTGGATTAACGGAACCATACACTGGCAGATATGATACGAACGTAGAACTTTCTAAGTTTCAGGATCAGATTATTCTGAATAGTGGAACAAATATTAAAACCAAAATGGTTTGTGATAGGTGTTGCGAGGAGTATGAACAGGTAATAAAAAGTGAATATAAGATAGTTTATCTTTTAAGGGGAGCTGAAGAAGAAAACGAACCGGTAGATATTGTTTACTTAAATGCAGATGCTGATAAAATAAATATTAAAGATGATGTTAGAGATTATGCATTGTTGGCTATCCCTATGAAAAAGCTATGTAATGAAGATTGCAAGGGATTATGTTATAGATGCGGCAATAACATGAATGCAAGTGCTTGCGAATGCAAGCAAAATGAAATTGATGATAGATGGAAACCGTTAGCGAAATTAAAAAACAATAGATGAATAATAAGTGGAATAATTATGGCACATCCAAAACGTAAAATATCGAAAAGCAGAAGGGATAAGAGAAGAACCCATTATAAGGCTACGGCTCCTGCTATGGGTACCTGCTCGAACTGCGGCGAGATGAAATTAAATCATCGTGCATGTCCTTCCTGCGGCTACTACAATGAACGTTCAATGTTCATTCCTAAGGGCTAATTAATTTAATTAGCAGCTTCATGAGTAATCCGAGCAATATGCCTAAATGTAAAATTGCTGTTGATGCAATGGGGGGAGACTTAGCCCCCCGTAATGCAGTGGTTGGGGCAATAAATGCTTATGACGAAAATAAACAGTTTGAATTACTACTTGTTGGAAGAGAAAAGGAAATTGAAGATGTTATTAACTCTGAAAATCTTCAATTCAAC
>CBEPPX010000074.1:0-7765 GCA_965511205.1 uncultured Ignavibacteriales bacterium
TTTCATTGCCCAGTTTTGCAGCAGCCTGTATTTGCGGACCTCCGGGGTAACCAAACCCAATCATCTTGGAGACCTTATCAAATGCTTCGCCCGCAGCATCATCAACAGTGGTACCAAGTTGAACAATTTCGCTAAAGCTTTTAACATATAATAACAAGGTGTGCCCGCCGGAAACAACCAGCGCAAGAAACGGAAATTCAGGTTTATCTTTCATCAAAAAACCTGAAAAGATATGACCCTCAATATGATTTACAGAAATAAACGGTTTCTTTAATGAAAGCGCTAATCCTTTTGCAAAAGTTAATCCAACTAGTAACGCACCGATTAAGCCGGGTCCGGTAGTTGCAGCAATTAAATCAATATCATGCAAATCCAGTTTCGATTTTTCAAGAGCATCTTTAACAAGTGGTTTAACTATTTGAAGATGTGCCCTGCTCGAAAGTTCAGGAACAACCCCGCCATAGTTTTTATGAAAATCCTGGGAGGAGATTAAATTGGCAGTTAATTTATCACCTGAAATTACAGCAACAGAAGTCTCATCGCACGAACTTTCAATTCCAAGTATATTCATTTTCTAAACGTAAAAAATTCTTTAACAATATGTCCTGTTAACTGTGGATTTTCCTTCAGCCGCCTTAATGAGTACGCGTACCAGTCTTTACCAAAAGGAACATATATTCTTATTTTGTAACCATCATTATTTATCTTATTTCTAAGATCTTCTCTTACGCCCAGTAACATTTGAAATTCAAATTTATCTTTAGAAATATTTAACTCATTAATCAGTTTGTAAGATCCATCTAACAAATATTTATCATGTGTGGCAATGCCAACGTAGTTACTATTTTTCAACATTTCTTCCAATGTTTTCATATAGTTATCGCGAATTGCTTGTTTATCTTTATAAGCAAGCGATTCAGGTTCTATATAAATTCCTTTGCATAACCTGTAATTAGTTCCAATAGTATTAAAAGTTACAGCATCACTGTATGTTCTTTTCATGTAGGATTGAAGCACAACACCAACGTTTTTATGATCTTTAAATATTCTTTTGTAAACATTTAACGTAGAATCGGTATAAGGAGAATCTTCCATATCAATTCTTACAAAATTGTTTAGCTCTTCAGCTTTTTGTACCAACTCTAATATTTGTTCATAAGCAAAGTCCTCATCAATAGCTAAACCAAACTGGGTAGGTTTAATTGAAACGTTTGCATCTAAGTTGTGCTCAACAATTGCATCGAAAACCTCCATTGCCTGTTCTTTGGCAATTAGGGCTTCTTCTTTTGTTTCTATAGATTCGCCGAGCACATCAATTGTAGCAAGCATTCCTTTTGAGTTGAGATCCTTCACAACTTTAATAGCTGAGCTGAGTGTTTTGCCTGCAATGTAATTTTTTGAAAAAAACCAGAGAACCTTTTCTGGCATAAGCTGAGCAGTTTTTACAAGAAGAGTATGAAAGAAAGACAATTTAAACTCCGGACAATATTGTTAAAAATACAGTATGTAAAAATTGTAAAATATTTTTAAATGACAGCATCCCGGAGAAGATAATTTATTTTAGAAGAGAATTTAATGTCAACAATAGCAAGTCTGCTTTTATTCTAAGATCATTTCTTGTTGTATTGTTAAAAAAGATGAAATCAGCCCGTTTGCTCTTTTCTTCATCCTTTATCTGGTTTTGGATGCGTTTGTCAAATTCTTCTGAAGAGAATTTTTTAGATTCAACCGTTCTCTGTTTTTTTATCTCTTCATCTGCAGTAATCAAGACAACATAATCGAAAAGTTTTTCGATATTGGCTTCATAAACCAGTGCAGCCTCAACAAAAATCAAATTATTATTTTTCTTTAACTCTTCAACTTCCCGGTTAATTTGCTCAATTACTTTTGGATGTAGAATAGAATTAATTTTTTGGAGTTTATGCGGATCAGAAAAAACTTCCATCGCAAGAAAATCAGTATTTATTTCGCTTCCGTTATAAGCAGTGGAACCAAACAGTTCAGTTATTTCCTTTTTAACATCCTTACTGTTTTTTAATAATTCCTTTGATAGATCATCTGCAAAAATCACAGGATAATCTTTTTCACGCAGAAATTCGGAGAAGGTACTTTTACCAGAACCTATTCCACCTGTAATTGCAACAGTAAAAATTTTTCTACTCATTTAACAATTAAAAAGGGGCAAAAGCCCCATGAATTATTTAGCGTAACTAATTTTTCTTACTTCCCTAATAACAGTAACTTTTATCTGTCCCGGGTATTCCATTTCCGATTCAATTTTCTGGGAGATCTCTTTTGCTAGTTTATCAGCTAGAAGGTCATCAACTTTATCGTGCTCTACAACAACTCTTACTTCCCTACCCGCCTGTATTGCATATGTTTTTGCAACGCCTTCAAATGATTTGGCCAGATTTTCAAGGTTTTCAAGCCGTTTTACATAACTTTCCAGTGGCTCCCTTCTTGCTCCAGGTCTTGCTCCGCTAATTGCATCAGCTGCCTGCACAAGTGCTGCAATCGGGTGTTCCATTTCAATATCTTCGTGATGTGAGCCAACTGCGTTTGCAACAATAGGATTTTCTTCATACCGTTTAGCCAAATCGTAACCCAATAAAGCATGAGGACCTTCAACACTTTTATCAACGGTTTTACCAATATCGTGCAACAAGCCTGCTCTCTTTGCAATATTAGTTTCCAGTCCCAGTTCCGCAGCCATGATCCCTGTGAGATAAGCAACCTCTATGCTGTGCTGTAAAAGATTTTGTCCAAAGCTCGACCTGTATTTCATCCTTCCGAGGTGCTTTACTAATTCCTTGTGCATGTTGTGTAAGCCAAGCTCCATCACAGTATTCTCACCTTCCCTAATCAACTCTTCTTCAAGTTCCTCTTTCACTTTTTCAACAACTTCTTCAATCCTGGCTGGATGTATCCGTCCATCTGCTATTAATCTTTCTAATGAAACACGCGCAACTTCTCTTCTAAATTGATCAAACGAGGATAGAATAACAGCTTCGGGGGTATCATCAACAATAACATCCACACCCGTTGCGGATTCAAATGCCCTGATGTTCCTTCCTTCCTTACCGATGATTCTGCCTTTCATTTCATCATTCTGAATTTGAACGACAGAAACTGTAGTTTCTATGGAATGATCGGCAGCAGTGCGCTGGATAGACTGGACGATGATTTTTTGTGCTTCACGTTTGGCATCTGCTTTTGCTTTATCGGCTACCTCCTTAATCATCTGGATGGAATCAATTTTTGCTTGGTTAACCATATTTTCCATCAGCATTTTCTTAGCATCATCTGAAGTTAAGCCGGAAATTCTTTCAAGTTTATCATTCTGTTCCAACGCCAGCTGTTCAACTTCCTGAGTTTTCGTTTTCAGGTTATCTCTTTGGTCAGTAAGACTTTGTTCAAGCTTTTTATTCTCTCTTTCCTTTTGAAGAACCAGGTCGAATTTTTTCTCACTGTTCTCCTCTCTTTGAGTAAGCTGTTTTTCAAGGTTGCCAAGCTTTTGTCTTTTTTTCTGAACCTCACTATCAAATTCAATTTTCTTCTTGTACCATTCATCTTTTACTTCAAGTAATTTTTCTCTTTTAAGATTTTTGGCTTCTTTTTCTGCATCAGCAACTATACGTTTTGAATTTTCTTCAGCCAAAGCAGCACTTTTCTTTCCAACTTTCGAATTAAATAACCATCCCAGATAGAAAAACACAATTATTATCACAACTAACATTGGTATTATCAATAGTACGTCCATTTTTACCTCCACTATAGGTTAAAAGTATAAACGCCGCATCTGCCACTCCACGATCAATAGGAAAAACCCTATTAAATCACAGTGGGAATACTCTCACACGCTTTTTACTTCCACTGTTGCAAATGCAATTCTTCAATACAAGACTGAAGATGAGGCCTGTAATACACGTTGAAGTCATACTCCCTTTTAATTGATGTTAGTTTTTCAAATTAAAAAGGAGCAGCAGCGCGGCAATACTTAAGATGGGTCAGACAGTTCGGGTTCGTCTAGAAGGAGCTTTAATTTCTTTACTTTATCTGTTGCCTGAATTAAAAATTCCCTGTTCTTATTCTTCTCTATGAATAAATCGTAAGCGATATTTAAACAAGCAATTATAGCTATTGTCTGTGCAGCTTGGTCCGGAAGTTCCTCTTTGGTTTCTTCCATTACTTTATTTACATAGATAGCAAGCTCTTTTGCTATCTCTTCATTTTCAACAAGTAAAGAATATTCTTTTTCGAATATTTTAATTTTAAGCTTCTTCTTATCTGTCATTGATGTCTTCCCATCCTACAATCAAATTAATTAAGAACTTAAATATTCCTTTCCGTTTCGTCTAGCGTTCAGCGGGACGAATTTGCAGAAAGGTGATGGTCAATTCGCTTAACTAAATCCTTTATTTTAGCTTTAAGCGATTCTCTCTCCTCTAAAGTAAAATTTTTAAATTGTGCGTCTTCAGATTCCCGTTTAAGGGTTTCAAGTTCACCATCTAAATCCGAAATACGCTGATGAAGCTCGCTCTTTTCATGCTCTGCTTCATTAAAGGTAACTTCCAACTCTGTGTTTCTTTCCAGAGTATCGTTGTATTTGCTTTTTAAGATAGAAACCCTTGCTTCCAGAGCTGTCAGGTCATTAACTAACGCTTCGTATTTTGCGTGATCAGCCAATTAATTTCCTCTTAAACTTGCATTAAATTTATTTATAACAAGTGTAATTAAATTCTGAAAATCTTTATCAACCTCATCTTCGGTTAATGTTCTGCTAAAATCGTAATATTCCAAATTGAATGCCAAACTTTTTTTATTCTCTCCTATATCATCTTTTTCGAATAAATCGAACAAAGATACTGATTTAAGGAGCTGTGAAGCATTCTTTTTAATAAACGAATTTACATCTTCGAAGTTAATATTACTATCAAAGATAAACGCAAAATCCCGGTTAACCTTTGGAAATTTTAAAGGTACAGAATACGTTTTATTTCCTTTGGAAATATTGCTCAGTTTCATTAAATCAAACTCGAAACAAAATACTTCCTGGTCAATATCAAATTTTTTAAGAACACTGCTTTTTACTTTACCGCCATATCCCAAAACCAATTTATTCAGGGATTTGGCAAAATTGTACTCGTAAATACTATTTTGCATATCATTATATGAATCAATTAAAGAATTGTCAAGCGAAATCTTTTTTAAAAATGAATTTACTAAACCTTTGAGGGCATAAAAATCGTAAATTTCACTTTGTGAGTACCACTTTCTAAAAGTTCTATAACCGGTTATTAATAATATGATGTTGGTTTCTTCTTTAAAATCCTCAAAACTTTTTACTTCGCCGTGGTTAACCAGGTTGAAGATGTTCCCTATTTCGAAGACCGCTAAATCTTTTTCCCCTCTTTTAATATTGTTCGAAACTATATTAAGAGCACTCGGAACAAGTGATGTCCGCAGAAATGCCATATCGTTACTTTGAGGGTTTGCAATCTTAATTGGTTTTCCAATAATTTCTGCAAATTTTTCCGGCACCAGCGGGTTATTAACTATTTCGTTCAAACCAATTGCAATTGCTGATGACCTTACTTTATCTGTAAAATCAGATTCATCAACTTTTTTATCAAGCGTAATAGTTATCTTGGAAATTGTTGGTATAGAATCGTATCCGGCAATCCTGGCGATCTCTTCAATCAGGTCAACTTCTCTTTCAATATCAGGTCTAAAGTTGGGAATAACAACTTCCAATGAATCACCTAAATCTTTAAGTATATTTATTCCAAGCTTTTGCAGAATCCTAGTTACATCATTTTTATTCACTTCGTAACCGAGGAGCTTAGTAACTCTTGCTAACCTAAGCTTTAATTCCTTGTTATAAATCTTATTAGGATAAACATCTATTACACCTTTTACAATTTTTCCATCTCCCAATTCGGCAATAAGTTTAGCAGCTCTTTCTGCCGCATACACCGTGTTTGATGGATCAGTGCCGCGCTCAAACCGGTAAGATGAATCGGTTGTTAGCATAAGACCTTTAGAAGTTCTTCTAATTGAAGTTGGATTGAAGTAGGCGCTTTCAATTAATATGTTTTTTGTATCATCGCTTACTTCAGAGTTTTCACCACCCATAATTCCTGCAACTGCAACTTCGCGTTCAGCATCACAAATCATTAAAGTGCCTGGCTGCAGTTCTCTTTCTTTAGAATCGAGAGTAGTAAATTTAGTTTTTTCTGAAGTGCTTCTTACAATAATTTTATTCTTACTTAATCTATCAAGATCAAAAGCGTGCAGTGGTTGACCAATTTCGTGTAGAACAAAATTGGTAACATCAACCACATTATTAATTGGTCTTAATCCAATGCTTAAAAGTCTATCCTTTAACCAACCTGGTGATTCTTTTATTGTAACATCAGTTACTACTCGCGCAGAATAACGCGGGCAATTTACTTCATCTTCTATCTCTATTTTTGCAAAATCATTAATATCTTTCTCAACTTCTTTAAGCTCAACTTTAGGAATTTTAAGTTCAAGGTTGAATAATGCAGATAGATCTCTTGCAACACCTATATGTGATAGTGCATCAGGTCTGTTTGGTGTTATAGCTATTTCAAGTATAACATCGTTTAAACCTAAAGCTTCAGTAATGGATGTCCCCTCTTCAAGATTTTCATCCAGGACCATAATTCCTGAGTGATCATCGCTTAATTCTAATTCATCCTCAGCACAAATCATTCCGTGCGATTCCACACCTCTTATCTTTGCCTTTTTTATTTTAAAATTTCCATTTGGAATTGTGGAACCGATAGGTGCAAAAACTATTTTTTGTCCTGCTTCAACATTCGATGCACCGCATATAACTTGTAAATCTTCATTGCCATCTGAAACTGTGCAAACCGTAAGTTTATCTGCATCAGGATGTTTCTCTTTTGATTTTACATGTCCAACAACAAAATTCTTATACTTTTCATTCTGGTCAAAATATTCTTCAACCTCCAAACCACTCATAGTAAGCTTTGAAACAATATCTTCAGTTGAGATGTTTTCCAAATCAACATATTTTTTTAACCAGTTAAGTGAAACTTTCAACTATCATTCTCCATTAAAACTGATTAAGAAAACGGTAATCATTTTCGAAGAAGACACGAATATCATCAATTCCATATTTTAACATTGCAATTCTTTCTATTCCCATTCCAAAAGCATAACCCGTATATTTTTCAGAATCATAGTTAACATTATCAAAAACATTAGGATCAACCATACCGCAGCCCAGAATTTCGAGCCAACCGGTACCTTTACAAATCTTACAACCTTTTCCCTTACAGATGAAACAGGTAATATCCATTTCGGCGCTGGGTTCTGTAAACGGGAAAAAGCTTGGTCGAAACCTGTATTTAAGATCTTCAGAATAAAACTGTTGTGCGAAAGAAACAAGCGTTCCTTTCAGTTCGGCAAAAGTAACGTCGGTATCAACGTAAAGTCCTTCAACCTGGTGAAACATACAATAGCTGCGCGCACTTACTGCTTCATTCCTGTAAACCCTGCCAGGCATTATTGCTCTAACGGGTGGTTGCTGGTTTTCCATCACTCTAATCTGCACAGGAGATGTATGAGTTCGCAGAAGAAAATCCTTACTTATAAAAAATGTATCCTGCATATCTCTTGCAGGATGATCTGGTGGGAAATTTAATGCTTCGAAGTTGTTATGATCCGATTCAAGCTCTGGACCTTCGTAAACCGAAAAACCCATTCCTTTAAA
>CBEPPX010000075.1:0-7601 GCA_965511205.1 uncultured Ignavibacteriales bacterium
TCCCGGATGATTTTAATCTTCGGGATAAGTTCTGAATTTCACTTGCTGAAGTGATTGTTTTTATAATTACCTTAATAGACTAAATCTAAGAGGGTGCTGATGGTTTGTTTTAAATTTTGTCGTGCAGAAACAATATCTACAAAACCCTTATCCAGCAAAAACTCTGATCTTTGAAAACCTTCCGGTAGATCACGCCCAATGGTTTGTTTGATAACTCTTGGTCCGGCAAAACCTATTAGAGCCTTAGGTTCGGCAATGTTAAAATCTCCAAGCATTGCATAACTTGCAGTAGTTCCGCCTGTTGTGGGATCGGTAAGCACGGAGATGTAAGGAATTTTTCCCTCGGAAAGTCTTGCGAGGCGTGAGCTAGTTTTTGCAAGCTGCATAAGTGAATATGCGCCTTCCATCATTCTTGCACCACCACTTGCAGATACAAGTACCAACGGAATTTTGTTTTTGTATGCTTTGTCTGTTATACGCGCAACTTTTTCACCAACAACTGATCCCATACTTCCGCCGATAAATTTAAAATCCATACATCCGAAAGCAATGTTTTTTCCCTCCAGTTTTCCCGTTCCAATTTTTATTGCATCGTACAATCCAAGTTTTTTAATTGTTGAAGAAACTCTTTCCGTATATTTTTTTGTGTCCTCAAATTTCAGCGGATCAGCAGATTTCATTTTGCGATCCATTTCTTTAAAGCTGCCTTGATCCAGTAAAATGTTAATATATTCCTGGCTTCCAATTCTAAAATGATGTTCACATTTCAAACATGTCCACAGGTCTGCCTCAAGCTGCTTTTTATGAATTATCTCTCCACAGCCGGGACACTTTTCCCACAAACCATCGGGCAGTTCTTTCTTCTGTGTGTCGGGTGAAATATTTTGTTTTGACCTCTTAAACCAGGGCATAATTAACTTTCTTTTTCAACATCAGCATAAACAGTCAATATTTTTGTTGGGTCGCGGGGATCATTTGATTGAATTGTTATAGTGCGGCTCATCTTACCGCTTCGGTTTTTTGTATCCAGCTCAACTTTTAGTGTACCTTCAGCTCCAGGTTCCAGTTTTTCGCTGCTTACAAGCGCGGCAGTACAACCACAAGATGTTCTAACATCATTTATTTTTAGTATTTCTTTTCCCGTATTGAGAAAGGAAAATGTGTATTCAACAATGTTGCCTTCTTTAACCTTACCAAAATCGTGCTTGGTTTCTGAAAAATAAAGTACCGGCACATTTGCTTCAGAGTTATCGGATTTAATAACAGTTGCGGTTATTACTAATTTTATCAGTGGATTTTCCGGATCGTTGCTTTTTATTGTGATATTTTTTTTCTGCGCTCCGTTTCTCCCTGCGGAATTAAAAACAACTTCCAGGTTTGTTGACTCACCTGGGGCAAGCTCATTTTTTTCTGGTGTTGCAGCAGTACAACCACAAGATGCCTGTACATTTTCAATTACCAAGAGATCGCCGCCATTGTTGGTAAGTACAAATACATGGGTTACTTTATCACCCTGAGTTATTTTACCAAACTCATGCTCTGTTGGCAGTACAAGTAATTTTGGACCCATAAGCTGTGCAAAACCAGCAACAGAAATGGTAATAATCAAAAATGAAATCTTCTTAATCATGCTTTCCTCTCTTTTACAATAAAATTTTTCAGGTAATTTGGTTCCAGATAATCATAGTCACTACTTTTTCTTTCTTGCCCAAACCTTTCAGCCCATTTTGCAATGTAAAACGGATCAGGAGAAAAGGGGAAATGATTACCCGTTTCAGTTTCAGGATTTACCATCTTTAAGGCATTACCAAAAACTTTTATTCCTTCAATACTCTTTTTAAGATCTTCGAGCTTTAATATATCCAATTTATCTGCAAATATATAACTATCGGAAGTAATTGTAAACTTTGCAAAATATACCTCATCTTTATTCACTCTATTTGCAATTGCGAAGTGGGTGCCTTCAGGCAGAATTTGCGAAAGCTGGTAAGCGAGAGCTTCAAATGTGGGAACCGGGATTATAGGAATTGATGCACCGTATGCAATTCCCTTTGCGGCTGACATCCCAATCCTCAAACCTGTGAAGGAGCCGGGGCCTTCGGAAACTGCAATCGAATCCAAATCAGTTGCATCAATTTTTGCTGTGTTAAATAAATACTCCACCGATTCAAACAATTTTTCTGAGTGTGAATGCTTTAGGTTAATTATGCTGGAAAAATACTTTTCATCAGAAAAGTAGATAGCAGCACCACACAGCGCTTCTGAGGTTTCTATGGAAAGAATCGGTTTATTCATCTGTTTATAATTCTAAATTTTTGGCAGATGGAACTCGCTTTAGAATCATTTTCTTGTGCGTAAGTAACCTTACAAGCTCGTTTCATATCAGCATATTTTAATATTAAATTCTCTCGAAAAATTTTCATTTAAAAAAATATCTATTTCCAACCTCTTCTTTGGCAAAGCTAGAGGAAGTAAATTTCCCCACTCAATAAAAACTACTGCTTCATCTTCATTTAGATAATCCTGCCATCCGATATCATACAGTTCCTCAATATTCTTCAACCTGAAAAAATCTGCATGATAATATTTAATTTTACCTTTGTACTCATTTATAATAGCAAATGATGGACTGCTAACCATATCTACTCCAAGTTTTAGAAGAGTTTGTTTTATAAAAAACGTTTTCCCTGCCCCAAGCTGCCCGTTTAAAACAATTACATCACCGGGACTAATTCCATCAGCAAATTCAGAAGCAAGCTTAGCTGTTTCTTTCTCGCTCTTTACGGTTGTAGAATATGGTAGTTCCAATCTGTTACTTTGGCTCCATAGTAATAACAGGTAAAATCATCTCTTCCATTGATATACCACCATGCTGAAACGTATCTTTATAATGAGTAAGATACTTATGGTAATCTGTAGGGTAGACAAAATAAAAATCTTCCTTTGCAATAATATAATTTATTGTAACACCTCTTCTTGGAAGTTTATACTCATCAGGATTTTTAATGTAGATGGCATGCTTATCATCAACTTTAAGATTCCTGCCGTATTTAAATCTTAAGTTAGTGGAAGCTTCCCTGTCACCTAAAACTTTTGCACCTCTTAACGATCGTATACTTCCATGATCGGTAGTAATAACAATTTTTACGTTATCCATTTTAGCAAGCGATTTAAAAGTGCCAAGCAATGATGAATGCGTGTACCAGCTGTTTGTAAGAGAGCGGTAAGCGGATTCATTGGGTGCTATCTCTTTTAAAATATCTGAATCGGAACGCCCGTGCGCAATCATATCAAGGAAGTTAACCACAACAGCAGTAAGCTGGTTGTTCTTATAAGATAATATGTTCTGTTCAAAATTTCTACCAACTTCAGGATCAATTATTTTTATATACTTCAATTCTTTCTTCAGGCTAATTCTTTTTCTATCGAGCAATAATTGAAGTAATTCCCTTTCATACTTATTCATACTTTTTTCATCATCTTCTTTGCCGTGCCAAAGATCAGGATAATATTTTTCTATCTCCGAAGGATACAAACCGCTGAAAAGTGAATTGCGGGAGTAGGGTGTAGCAGTTGGCAAAATTGAGAAGTAATAATCCTTCTCGATATTAAAAAGATCAACCAGGTGCTTTTCCATTACCAGCCACTGATCCAGCCGAAGGCAATCCAAAACAAAATAAAATACTTTTGTATTTTCATCTTTAAGATGTTTAAGCACATAGTTTTCGGTAATTTCAGTGGTAAGAGTTGGCGTATCAACATCTCCCTCCGAATTGATCCAATGTTTATAATTTTTTTCAACAAACCTGCTAAATTCTTTATTGGCTTCTTTACGCTGATCAGTTAGTGTTTGACTTAATCCAATATCAGGATGCTGATCAAGTTCCACATCCCAGTTAACCATTTTTATATAAGTTTCAGTCCATTCAGCAAAATCCATTTCACTGCTAAGCGCCTGCGAAATTTGATTGAAGTCCTGTAAATAATCTTTAGTAGCATACTGCCCGGAAATTTTTTTCCCTTCCAAAATCTTTTTACAAACCAGCAGAACCTGGCTTGGATTTACCGGTTTTGTAAGATAATCGCTTATCTTTCCACCTATTGCTTCATTCATTAACGATTCTTCTTCACTCTTGGTAATCATAACAATAGGAATATTCGGATTTATGTCTTTAATAAGCGCAAGCGTTTCCAATCCTCCCATCCCTGCCATCATTTCATCCAGAAAGATTAAATCGTAAGGTTTTTCTTTAACTGCAGAAACTGCATCCTCACCATTAGTAGCCGTATCAACTTCATATCCTTTTTCAGTGAGAAAAATTACATGAGACCTTAACAATTCAATCTCATCATCAACCCATAATAATTTTGTCCCTGCCATATTTGTGATCAATCCTTATAAAAAATGAATTTTAAAAACAGTTTAAAAACTGAAAAATTATTTAAAAGAAGTAGCGAAATATATTAACCCATTACTGAATTACAATATTTACATCCAGTCCTGCTTCGTTGGTTGTAGTAGGAGGAATTCTTGCTGCACCTTCCGGTTCAACAGTTGAACGCTTATAAAAAATGGAGAGTGAAACTTTTGAACTGATTGTGTACTTAATTCGCGGTTCAATCGTTATTCGTGTAGTTCCATCTTGTGGAATACCTTCCTCAGTAAAGTTGTTCATTTCGAACCTTATAGTTGAATTACGGGTGCTGGTATAAGAAAGCAAAAACTCTATGTCATTCTTTAATGCTATTCCGAAGAGCGGCAATTCAAACCCTGATTTTGAGTAGCCAGCCGTAAAACCAATATCATTAGAAAGTGTTTCAGTAATGTTTGTTGTTGAAAGCCCAAGATCATAGCTGTTCCTGGAAGAAAATTTAATATTGCCTGTAAGATTTCCACCCCACAACTGTCCGAATGTTATATTCACTCCGATTAACGGCGCAAAGCCGAACTCAATTCTTTGAGTTTGGATTTCCTGGTTCCCTTCAGGCGAAAGTTTCCATCCTTCAGTATAAGTTGAATTATAGGCATGATCCAGTGAAATTCTCTCTGCAAGCGATTTAAAGAAGAGAATTTTTTCCAAACCATCCCACGATATTCTCCAGTTAGGACGCGGAATAAATTTAGTAACACTACTAAAAGTGGGTATTGATGAAACAAGCGGGAGAGTCTCAAATCCTTTTGTAAACGCATCCGAAAGAGATTGCCTCGGGTCTTCAGCATTTGGATTATACAATGCGTTGACCTTTTTTATGCCCGTATCTACGAAAGGAAGAAGCCCGGAAGGAAGAGATAAAAATGACCGGGTGAGACTTCCGGATGAAGTTACGTTGCTGATTGTTACGGTACCAAACTCATCTGCCCGCAAAGTTGTTGTCTTATTCAGTGACCAATTTACATTCCAGTTAATATCAAGTTTAGCTCCTTCCCACAAAGGGCGGGCTGTTTTTACATCGATGCTATTCTGTTCAGAAAACACATCGCTAAGATTTGTATTTTCCGAAAATGCACGCGGACCAACATCGCTGCTTAAGCCAAGCTGGAAGGCTCTTGACGGCCCGTTATCAGGATTCTGAGAAAAAGCCCAGAAGTTTGCAAAACCGCTTCCATAACCTTTTATGCCGGATTTGGAAACACTGTTATTATGAGAAAAATTAATATTAATATTTTCCCAATCAAAAAATACCGCTTTCACCGCAGATCTTAATAAGAGCAAAGCCCTGGTAAGTGCGGAAGATTTTTGCGGGGGAGTATCAACGGTTACCGTACTATCTTCCGTTCCAACAATTGTTTCCTTTTCACCTTCGTTTTTATTGCCAGTCTGTTCGGGTTCAGTATTATCAACGCTGGTGGTAAAAAGCGGCTCAGTTAAAGATTTCCATCGCAAAATCATCCCTGCGGTAAATCTTCTTGAGTAGCCAGCACTTCTTCCAAGCAATTCCTGTCGAAGATCAAAATTCCATTGGTATTGAACGGAGTAACCCGCATTAAGCGTAAAGTACCTGTTAATATCCCATAAAGACGGCAGTTTTGGTGATGTTCTAAAATCAAGGGATTGTTGGTACCTGTAATCTTTTCCGAAACCTGCACCACCAAAAATATCATTCCAGATATCAGTTTCTGTCCTGTCGTCACCAAACTGGTTTTCAAGCAAATGTGCAAGAGATGAACTAATTGTGACGTTATAATTAGTGCTTATGTTTATCAAACCGCCTTCTGTAAGCCGCCAGCCAAAATTAAATCCCCTTGAAGTTGAAAAATCTCTTGCAACAATTTCATTTGTTGGGATGTTATTCCGTGGACGGGTTTTATTACTGTTCCTATTTCTTTTTGCAGATATTACAGCAGCAAAATTTTGCGGGGTAAAATATATTTTTGCATCCTTATAATCTTTAAAGAGCTGGAACAACGCCCCGATAAGAGGAAGATCTGCTAACTTTATATAAAGATCAGGGTTAAGATTAACATTGTAATTTACATTTGCATTCCATACCCAGTTAAAACTTTCTGCAACAGTGGGACTGCGGCTAAAAGAATTATTGTAATTAAATCCAAATGCTAATGCATTCCACGAATCATTTATATACCAGGCATCCGTTGGAATTTTTAATTGAATATTGGCTGCAGAAATTGTGTTGGAAACATTAAGTGTCTGGGTTTCGTTTATAAGCTGCGCAGGTGTTTTTTGCTGTTGATTGCTAATCGAATCCGGTGCATTTTCAATCTGCCTAACTGCTTCTTCCACCAATACATCTGTTCCGGGAATGTAAAGCGGTTTACCAATTGATTCAGTATGAGAATAATTAATTTTCAGATTACTTTCCCGCATATTTATCGGCAGTAATTTTAAAATATCAATATCAGTAGAAACTGCCCAGTTACGGCTTTCCACCCTGGAGCCGAACCTTTCTGAAAGCCGGTGGAAGAAGGCATTCCTTTCACTCATATTAAAATTAACAGTTAGCAGGTCTGCTAATTTTAGAGAAGATGAAAAACTGTATGCCCAGCCAGGTGAATCATCTGCACCTATTACTCTTAACTCGTTAATCCACACTTCACCAGAAACCGGTATACTACTGACATCACTTAGATTGAAAATACCGACCGATAAAAATTTAACTAATGTTAACGTTGGATTACCTCGAACACGATAAAAATGTCCAGCTCTTCCGGGTACAGGCACAGTTATAATTCCCGATGAAGTATCAATAGCTGCCTGCTTAACAGCAGTCAATTCATCAAATAAAATTGAGATGCTGTTCCATCCCGAAGCCACTGGTTGCCGGTATTCGTAGTAGTTACTTGTATCGTTTCCAAACCTGAAAAACACTTCTGAAGCAGGTTTACGAGTGGTGGGATCTACATAAGAAACTGAACCTAGAGATGTATCAACATCACCATGAATAAATAATTTCATTTCTTTGTAATTGAATACATCAAGTGGGCGGAAAAGATATTTTACTGCTTCGCGGGATTCTCCTACGGGCAACTTAGATAAAATAAGATTTAAAGACTGCTCATTTCTAAAAACCTCCTGGTCGGGTTGTGTTCTATCTCTTTCCTGGAAAACTCCCGGCGGGCTTTGGTAATCCTGGCTTTCCTC
>CBEPPX010000076.1:0-7564 GCA_965511205.1 uncultured Ignavibacteriales bacterium
TTGCCCATTAAACCGCTACCCCTTGCCTGATCCTTTTATCCCCGCAAAATACTTTAACTTTAGAAACAATTCCATCCGGATCAATACCTAACTGATGGTGCAATTCCTGCTGCGTTCCATGGTCAACAAAACTATCAGGCAGACCAATTCGTAAAATATCGTTTTTATAATTCTTGTCTGTAAAATATTCTGCAACCCCGCTTCCAAAACCACCAGGTAAATTATTTTCTTCTAGGGTTACTATTTTGGTATGACGATTTACAATATCATCCAGACGTTCCGTATCAAGAGGTTTTGCAAACCGCATATTTATCACTTCGCATTTTACGCCCTCCTCTTCTAATTTGGCTGCTGCTTTCATTGAGTAATCTACCATAGCCCCAAGGGCAAGCAATGCAACATCATCTCCATCGGTCAGCTTTTCACTTTTTCCTATTTCAATTTTTTCAAACTCATCTTTAAGTGGAACTCCTAAAGCTGAACCTCTAGGGTATCTTACGGCTACAGGTCCCTCGCAATGCTCAACAGCGGTATATACCATATTCCTCAACTCTGCTTCATCTTTTGGCGCCATTATAACCATACTGGGAATCATTCTCAGGTAAGTAAGATCGAAAGCACCGTGATGAGTCGGTCCATCTGAACCAACCAATCCTGCTCTATCTAATACGAATACAACGTGCAGTTTTTGTAGAGCAACGTCGTGAATTATCTGGTCAATCGCACGTTGAAGAAAAGTAGAATAGATTGCAGCAACCGGTATCAATCCCTGGGTTGCCATTCCGGCGGCAAAAGTAATACCATGTTCCTCTGCAATTCCAACATCAATAAAGTTTGAAGGATGTTTCTCTTTCAGCAGGTCTAAGCCCGTACCATCAGGCATGGCAGCAGTAATTCCTACAACTTTTGGATTGTTTTCTACTATCTTAACCAGCGCTTCACCAAATATTTTTGTATAAGATGGCAGTGATTCACCTTTTTTATGAGCTTTGCCAGTTATCTTATCAAACGGTGTAGAAGCATGCAGTCTCTGGGAATGCTCTTCGGCAGGTTTGTAACCTTTACCTTTTTCGGTAATTGCATGAACAAGAATGGGACCCTTTAACTCTCTAACCTGTTCAAATAATTTTGTAAGCTGGTGAACATTATGACCGTTTACAGGACCAAAGTACCTGAAACCAAGGGCTTCGAACAACATACCAGGTGTAATAACTGCTTTAATACCAGATTCAAGACGTGAGGCAATTTTCCGCAACCTGTCACCAAATTGATCCAGTTTCCCGGTTAAGTCCCAAATCTGTCCTTTGAATTTATTATAGTCAGGGTGAGAGATCATTTCAGTAAAGTAATTTGAGATAGTCCATACATTAGAAGCAATAGACATATTGTTATCATTAAGAACTACGATCAAGTCTGATTTGTAAATACCGGAGTTATTCATTGCTTCGTAAGCCATACCGCCTGTCATAGCTCCATCGCCCATAATTGCCACAACTTTGCGGTCTTCTTTATTAAGATCGCGGGCAACAGCCATACCAAGCGCAGCAGAAATTGAAGTGGAAGCATGACCCGCACCGAACGCATCGTATTCACTCTCGCTTCTTTTTAAGAAGCCGCTAATTCCGCCTAACTTTCTTATTCTTTTTAGTGCTTCTTTTCTGCCGGTTAATATTTTATGAGGATATGCCTGGTGACCCGTATCCCAAACAACAAGATCTTTTGGAGTATTGAAAACTTTATGGATGGCAACAGTGAGTTCAACCGTACCGAGCCCGCCGCCAAAGTGCCCACCTGTTTCTGAAATTGTATCAACCATGTAATCACGAATATCCTGACATAACTGTTTAAGCTGCGGTAATGCTAAATCCCTTATGTTTGAGGGATCATCTACCTTGGATAGAACAGGATATTTTTTAGCATCGATCATTAAAAACTCCGGTAATGTTATTCTTCAATTATATCTTTATTAATATTAGATGTTAGATCAGTTAATTCGTTTTTCAGTTTAGTAACTTTTAGTTCGGCATTTTTTAAACTGGTAAGGCAGCTTTTAGAAAGATTAATCCCCTCTTCGTAAAGTGAAATAGAATCTTCCAAACCAATATCATTATTCTCTAAAAGTTCACTTATCTTTTCCAGCCGTGAAAGGTCCTTTTCAAAATTATGTTTCTGTTTTTTCTTAGCCATAAATTTTATTCTTTGCTGCCGGAACCGCTGCTGTTAATATCTACATCGCCATCAGAAAATTTGAGCTTAGCTGCGGCAAGTTTGTTAAATTTTGCAGCCCGAAGAACAAATTTAGAATTCTGCTGCACTAAAACAAAGCCTTTCTTAAGTGTCCTCGTAATATCGTGCGAATCGAGAATTTTACTAATTACTGAAAGTTTTCTATCAAGCAGAAGAAATATCTTTTCAATTTTACTAAAGATAGATGATAAAGCATTATCAGTCTGCTGCGATTTGCGATTTACCATATCGGGCAACTGTTTGAATCCGTATGAATACAATATTCTTTCAACTTCTTCCTTATTATGTTCAATCTTCTCAGTTACTGAATCTGTAAAATTATTAATAAAATTTGATAAGAATGCGACTATATCTTCTACGTTAGGTGTTGCCAACTCCATTGCCACAGAGGGAGTTGGAGCTCTAAGATCGGCAACATAATCTGCAATTGTAAAATCACTTTCGTGACCAACCCCTGATATAAATGGAATTTTGGAATTAAATATTGCGCGTGCAACTATCTCTTCATTAAAAGCCCATAGATCTTCAATTGATCCGCCGCCCCTACCAACAATTATAACATCAATATCTTTTTGCCTATTTAATAATTTTATTCCGTTAGCCACACTTTTTGATGAACCGATTCCCTGCACTCTTGCCGGAACAATTACAATTTCAGTTAACGGAAATCTTCTTTCCGCAACACTTATCATATCTTTGAAGGCAGCTCCGTCAATAGCAGTAACTATACCAATCTTTTTAGGGAAGGTTGGAATTGGCTTTTTATATTCTTCATCAAAGAATCCTTCAGTATCCAACTTTTTCTTTAGTCGTTCAAAAGCTTCCTGCAGTTCCCCCACACCAGCCGGTTTCATAGAACGAACATCAACCTGGTATGTGCCTCTTGGCGCGTAAACGGAAAGCTTACCATTCACAATAATCTTCATTCCATCTTCGGGTGTGAAAAATACATGCTGATTAAATCCTTTCCACATCGAACAATTTATCACCGCTCCGGAATCTTTTAGGACAAAATACCAGTGCCCAGAAATGTGAGCTTTAAAATTTGATATCTCACCAATCACAGAGACTCTTGAGAACTTTTCTTCTAAAGACGTTTTGATTTCTTTAGTTAAATCGGAAACTGTTAATATTTCTGGATAAAAATCTTCCTGCATATTTATTTAGTTTTTAGGTTCTTCCATTCGTTCAATCTGTTTTTTCTCTTTATCGAGTTTACTGTAATCCAATTCCGAGCCCATTACACTGTGCGGGATGAGAAAGACGACGAACATAAGTAAAGTAGCAAAACCAACCCAGAATTTTTGTTTTTTTTCTTTAACGACCGCAAACAGTGCAAGCAACCAACCAATAAATGCGATTAAAGTTTTATTATCAGTAAGATCAGTACCGTTAGGAAATCCTGTCCAGAATTCACCAAAAGCATATTTTTGTACAATTGGTCCTAAAATCATTCCACCGATTCCTAATACAACTACTGTAATTATTGTTAAAACTTTAAACTTGGGCTGCTGCTTAAAAATTTCCATCGCCGTTCGTAATGCAAGCAGCATTGCACTAAACATAAAAATTATATGCGGGATGAGGATAAAATCAGGAACCGCGCCTTTGAACCTTGTAACAATAGGTTTTGCAGGAAGAAATGCTTCCGAATTCTCACTAAAAATTTTTACAAAGTATTCCAACTTACCAGCCGGCGGTTGATGAGGTAAAGATGAAACAAGTGTTTTATCTTCTCTATTCATCTTAACTATGTTCCAATCATCGCTGGTTTTAAATCGCTTCCAGTAAAGCTCGCCATCAAGTAAATTTGAGCTTAATTCAACTATTACTGGCTGATCGCCATCACCGCTATGGTTTCTATCAAACTTAGCTTTTACATCTATTCCGTTTAGTGTTATTGATTCTTTAACAGGATGAGTTGGACCCGTTATGCGTTGATAAACTGCAATTGCAAGTGTAAGAATAAAAGCAATGATCCAAAGTGTAATTGATGACTTCATTTTTTAGTGAGATAGTTATAGAAGAAATAATAATAGAGAATATACTAATTCATGTACTTAAAATTTTATGCTAAAACCTAATGTGGGAATGATGGGCAGCATTGTTGTTGGTTCACGCCCCAAGGTAAGAGCATCCGTTACATAATAATCGTAATTAATTATGTTAGAATGGTTATAAACATTTATTACATCAAGATAGATTACCCAATCAAGATCCCACCAATCAGCAAGCGCATTTAACCTAACATCAAGACGATGGTATTCCGGTTTGCGTGAGTTAAGTTTTTTATCGCCAAAATCTATATCGTAAATAACCGTTTCCTCACCTCCGGAATTACGTTTTCGTGTTGCAATCACAGGAGTTTCAGGTATGCCATCAAGATCCTGGTCTTCAAGAATTATTCTTGGCTTAACACCATTAGGTTCACTATAAGGAAACCCGGAACCATACTGCCATCTTACACCGAGCTCCAACCAGCTACTTATTGTATAATTTAGTACGATGTTTACAGTATGTCTCTGATCAAACCGGAAAGGAAAATTTTTATCATTTTCGTAACGGTTGGCAAAGGCAAGTGAATATGAAACCCAACCGGACAAATCGCTTCCCCTGATAATATTTTTTTTCGCAAGCATTACTTCTACGCCGTAAGCTTCACCAAACGATCCGTTAAGCGGAATTTGAGTTAATGAATCACCCTGCACTGCATAAGGCAGAGTCCAGCCGGAAATAAACCGTGGGTCTTTTCCCGGTACAGGTTCAGTAAAATACCTGCTGCCCTGCAATAAAGCAGGAATATAGAGGTTATCAAAATCTTTATAGTATCCTTCTAATTTTAAACTCCACTCGGTTGATAACCATCTTTCAATTCCCAATACATAATGAATCGATTTTTCAGCCGTAATTTCGTGAGTGTATCTATCGGAAAGATCGTAAAGTATATTCTGATCTCTTAGTTTTTCATAACCGGCAGATTGGTAGTAAACACCCCACGCTGCCCGTAATGTAGTTAAGTTGCCAAGGGCATAGCTAGCCGAGATACGAGGGGCAATGTATGGTTTATTTAAGATATTATAATAATCGAAACGTAAGCTGGGTTGCAAAGTTAATTGTTCAGTTAATTTAAAATTATCCTGAAGATAAGCACGGTATCGGTTATAAAATTTAATGTCTTTCAAATCGCTTAGCACAGTTCTGAACTGCGGATTGCCGGAAATAATTGCTTCAAACTGCGGATCAAGATCGAATGTAAAATTGATTGTGGTTTCCATAAAATCTGCACCAATTCCTGCTTCAATTATATGATCGCCGGCAAAGTAAGTGAGTTTATCATCTACAGAATATTTTATGTAGGAAAAATCGCCGCCAAAGCTAAAATTTAAAAGGTAAGGTGAAAGAGTATCCGGGATTGCATTTTCAAAAGCATCCCTGTTTAGTGAAGGATCGAGAAATTGAGAATCGAAATCTGTAGTGCCATTATTTTTGTACCACGAAACAACAAACTTGTTAAGCAAATTTTGGTTAGGCGTAAAATGCCAGGCGGCTGAAAGCAAATCGTTGCGCGTGATGTTAAAAACTCCCACACTATCAGGTGTGTTACGCTCTTTGCCGCTTACAACATTAACACCATCCCTTGAAACTATTCCGCTTAGTAAAAACTTATGCCCGTTGTAAGGACCAACCACAAGTTTTGTCTGGAAATCATAAAAGTTCGGGAAGCTGGTATTATCATCTACGAGCCCTGCACTTTTAACGAACGGTTCCAGAATTAAATCGTAATAAGTTCTGCGGGAGTTGAATAGCCAGCCACCTTTAAGATTGAACGGGTTCTTCCCTTCCAGCACAATGTTAGCTTGTACAATAGATGCATTAATACTTCCGGTAATAGATTTTGTTTTGCTTCCTTCACGGTTTGTAACATCGAGGACAGCAGAAAGCCGGTCGCCATACTTAGCCGGAAACCCGCCAGAGATTAAACTTACATCTTCAACGGCATCCGGGTTAAACATGCTAATAACACCATACAATCTATATGGATTAAAAACTTCAACATCATCCATAATGATCAGGTTTTGATCAGGTCCGCTCCCTCTAACAATAAGTTGTGAGGAAAAATCATTTGGTGCTAAAACACCTGGGAGCGATTGCAGTGTTCTGAAAACATCTTCAACTGCGCCGGGTAAAATTTTTGCATCCCGCGGATCGAGATCAATTAAACTTGTTCTTGTATCCCGCTGATCCTGCATATGCGTGCCTGTAACCTCCACGGTTTCCATCTCAATCGCTTCTTCTTCAAGAGCAACGTTAAGCTGGGTTGTTTTGCCCGCATTAATAGTAATTGTAAATGTTTCTGTTTTATAGCCAATAGCACTAAACTTAACATCATAACTACCTACTGAAATATTTTCAATCCTAAAATCACCATCAATTTCAGAAGCAGTTCCTAACCCGGTATTGATGACAATAATATTCACAGATGGAACAGGAAAGTTGTTGTGTGAAACTTTTCCAGTAAGATTGCCTGTCTGTGCATTAGTAAGGTTACAAAATGCAACAAGTAATGTGAGAAATATTAATTTCATTGAATGTATAGATAATTATTATTGCGGCAATATTCTATAACAAAAATTACCGCAAATAATAGTAAGAAGGAGGAAGATCAATTCAGATAATAAGAAAAGAAGCTTGAATAAAGCCCTAGAGATATTTCGTGAAAGTTTCCTGGAGAATCGCCCATTTTAATATTGAACCTGTACCGAGTGTACAAAGTAAATGTCTCTACAATTGTAAACAGCCCGATGGAAGTTTCGAGACCGATACCATTATTTCCTAAGAAATTTGTGTACAATGATACTCCCGGGGATAAATATTCAATGTAAGGCAGCTCATATAATTGTTTATAACCGGCACGTAAATAGTTTTTTGCAGCTACATTAAAAATATATGAGTATTCTAAAGACAAATAACCCGCAGGGTATCTTCTGCTTTTTGAACGGAAAGAAAAAATGGGAATTTCTTTTGTAAGACTAAAATAACTTTCTTCCTTCTGAAGAACTAAACTTGGATACGGTAATAGAAATATAGCTCCGGCAAATAAACATACCTGCAAAAAACCAGAACCTTTTTTTATTTCGGGTTCGTAAGGAAGATCAAAATCAAAAACTTCACTAAAATTTATATCCCCTGCTTCATCCTCTGTGAGGATAACAAAGTTTACAATTTTATCATTAAACTCTAAATCTGTTATCTCGATTTCCATTTTATGCATGTCGCTGAATTCATCATTAACTGTATATTCATAATTATCATCAAT
>CBEPPX010000077.1:0-7546 GCA_965511205.1 uncultured Ignavibacteriales bacterium
TTTTCAACAGAAAACTGGAAGCGACCAGTTGAAGAGGTATCTATCCTTATGAGGTTGTTGTTAAATAATCTTAAGGAAAGAGTTGATGAGCTAGATGAGAAAGATATAAAAATTACATGTATTGGTGATATCAAATCTCTTCCAAAAGAAGTTCAAGAGCAGCTTGCTGCTGATATTGAGAGGACAAAAAATAATAAGCGAATGACTCTGAATTTAGCCCTTAGTTACAGTGGAAGATGGGAACTTTTGGAAGCATTTAAAAGTATTAATCGTTCAATACAGCAAGAAGAATTATTAGTTGAGGAAATCTCGGAAGAAACTATTTCTAATCATCTAACGACTAAAAACATGCCCGATCCGGATTTGATAATTAGAACCAGCGGAGAGTTCAGGGTTAGCAACTTCCTTCTTTGGCAAGTCGCTTACTCTGAGTTTGTTATTTCAAATGTTTTCTGGCCTGAGTTTAAAAGAGGTGATTTGTATGATGCAATAAGCAATTTCCAAAAGCGCGAACGGAGATTTGGTAAAGTTAGTGAGCAAATTAAGTAAATAAGAAAGTTTAAAAAGAATGTTAAAATCCTACCTGCGGATGTTTTATAAAATAGCTTTAGTGAGTGTTTTGTTAACTGCTGGCATAACTGCCCAGGAAACGCAAAAAAGTTACAAGATATTGGGCATTTCAGTTGAAGGCAATAAATCTGCCGATGCAGCTACAATTGTTGCAAACAGTGGTTTAAAAGTTGGCAATGAAATTCAGATTCCCGGTGATCAAACGTTAAACGCAATCCGCCAGCTCTGGTCATTAAATATCTTTTCCGATGTTCAAATAATTAAGGATCAAGAGATAAATGACGGTGTGTTTCTGCTTATTAAAGTTGTTGAATATCCAAGATTAGAACGGGTTGTTGTTGAGGGTAATGATGAGATTGATATTGAAGATATAGAAGAGAAAATTACTTTTTTAAGGGGAACGGTTCTTTCGCCGCAGGAAATTTCGAAATTGAAGCTGCGTATTAATGCTCTCTATGCCGAAGAAGGTTTTCTTAATGCTAAAATTACTTCCGAACTATTTACTTTTTTTACCGCCGATACAATTGATGAAGATATAGATGTAGTTTGGCAAAACAAAAGTGATTTATCGGACGAATACCATTTACTCTATGAATCCGGGGATAGAACATACACTAACCTTATTCCAAGAATTAAAGATCGTATTCTGCTTAAATTATCAATTGAAGAAGGTGATGAAGTAGTTGTAAGAAAAATTGAATTTACAGGTAACGCTGCTTTCGATGATGATGATCTTTCAGGTGAGATGGATGAAACAAGCGAATCTGTGTGGTGGAAGTTCTGGTCGAGTGCAGAATTCAGCCCGGTTGAATATGAAAAAGATAAGCAGCTAGTGATTGATTTTTACAGAAATAACGGTTACAGGGATGCTGAGATACTCATAGATTCGTTAGAATATTATAACGATAACAAGGATCTTAAAATTAACCTGGATGTCTTTGAGGGTCCGCAGTATAAAGTGCGTAATATTAGCTGGGAAGGAAACACAGTTTATCCTTCAATAATTCTTAACCAGAGATTAAATTTTGCTAAAGGAGATATCTACGACTATGATAAGTTTCAGCAAAATTTAAGAGGCAACGAAACCCAATCTGATGTTTCAGCACTTTACCTTGATAATGGATATCTTACTTTTAATCTTAAGGCAGATGAATTCAGAGCCTCAGAAGATTCAATCGATTTACATATTCGTGTGGAAGAAAGAAACCAGTTCCGTATATCTATGGTTAATATACAGGGTAACACCAAAACCATGGGAAAGATTGTTAGGCGTGAATTATATACCGTTCCGGGTGATTACTTTAACAGGGCGCTCTTGTTCAGAAGCGTTCAGCAGTTAGCAAATCTTCAGTACTTTAATGTTGAACAATTGTACGGTCCGGGTGGAATTGATACTAAACTTTCCAGCGACAGTACGGTTGAAGTTACATTTAATGTCGAGGAAAAATCCAGCGATTATTTAAATGCATCCGTTGGTTACAGTGGCAGCTTCGGTTTTAGCGGATCGGTTGGTGTAACTTTAACTAATTTTTCAATTGCTAATCCTTTCTCTCTTGGCGGAGGGCAAGTACTTAGTTTTAGCTGGCAATTTGGAGTTGGAAACGTTTACAGGACTTTTACAGTTGGTTTTACAGAACCATGGATGTTTGATACTCCCACTTCCGTTGGTCTTGATGTTTTTGATACAAGACAACAGTTTGTTTATGACTTAAGACAAACCGGCGGTACGTTAAGAGTGGGACGCCGTTTAAAATGGCCGGATGATTTCTTCTTTATTCAGGGAAGATTCAGGTATCAGTACAATAATGTAATTGAAGGACAAAACTTCTACACTGAGGGTAAAACCAATCAGTTTACTACGGGTGTTGCAATCACAAGACGGAATATTGATAACCCTATTTTTCCATCGCAGGGATCTTCTTTTACACTTGATATGGAAATTTCCGGTGGTCCGTTCCTCCCGGGTGATGTAGATTATTTAAAGTCCGGCTTTAAAGCAGAATGGTACAATAGATTATTTAACACTAACAGGGTCACACTTTATACCGTGGCAGATTTTGGTTATATAGATGAGATAGTAACAGGTACACCTATTCAACCATTTGAGTTTTTCTTTATGGGTGGCAATGGTTTGGTAATTGCGACTGTGCCGCTCAGGGGTTATGAAGACAGAACTGTTGGACCAAAAAATGCCTTTGGGCAGATAATTGGTGGAAGAGTAATGACTAAAATAGGAGCGGAATTAAGACTGGCAGTTACTATGGAGCCAATTCCACTTTACGTGCTTGCTTTTGCTGAGGCAGGTAACGTTTTTGAAAATTTCAGTAAAACCGATATTTTTGATTTGAGAAGATCGGTTGGTCTTGGTGCACGGCTGCTCATAAATCCTATCGGTTTAATTGGTTTTGATTTTGGATATGGTTTCGACAGGCAGATTGTTGATGGCATAGATCCAGAATGGCTGTTTCATTTTCAATTTGGTAAAGGGTTTTAATTGTTGTTATATATTTATATTCATAATTGAAGGAAAAGATAGTGAAGAAATATTTTTTAATTATTTCATTTTTGCTCTTTGCTGTAAATGTAACGTTTGCACAAACACAAAAATTTGGTTACGTAGATTCGCAGGTAATTTTAACCCAGTTTCCCGAATCGATAAAAGCACAGGGCGATCTTGATGCTCTAACAAATTTATGGCTGGCACAAATAGATTCGATGTCGCTTGGTTATCAACAAGCTCTGTCTGATTACCAGCAACAGGCAGGTACTATGACCGATGCACAAAAACAAGCTAAGCAGCAAGAACTGATTGCACTGGAACAGACAATTCTTGGATTCAGAAATCAAAAATTTAACCAGCAGGGCGGCGAAATATTCGCTAAACAAGAAGAAATATTTGAACCGGTTAAGAAAAAGATTTACGGTGCTATAGAGCAGGTAGCTAAAGATGAAGGAATGCAATTTGTATTAGATAAAAGCGGCGATATAATTCTGTTGTATGCCGATGCTGCTTTTGATATCACATTTAAAGTACTGGATAAGCTTAAAAGAGGAAATTAATCTTTTTAAGCTTCGCTCAATTTTTTATGAACATAGGAAAGAAGGTTCTTTCAAATTACTGAAAGAACTTCTTTATTTTTATTATTTCTTCTCACAGGAGTATCTATGAGAAAACTATCATTTATATTAATAATCCTACTCTCTTTTTGCACTTCTTTAGGATTTGCACAATTAAAAATTGGCTACGTTGATTCCGATACTATCATGGATAATCTTCCTGATGTGCTGGATGCAAGGCAAAAGCTTGATGCGCTGATTACAGAATGGCAAAATGAACTCAGGCAGCTTGAAGCAGATTGGAAGACTAAGTATGATGATTATGAGAAAAGAAAATTAATTATGACGGAGCAAACCAGATCTGATACCGAATCGGAACTTGTTGCACTCGAAGAAGAAATTGCTCAATACAGGGAGAAAAAATTCGGAGCCAGCGGAGAGTTATTCCAGAAACAGGATGAATTAATGAAACCTGTTCAGAATAAAATATTTACTGCAATCCAGGAAATAGCTGAAGAAGAAGAGCTCGACTTTGTTTTTGATAGAAGCGGCGATATAATGATGCTCTATGCAAAGGAAGAATACGATTTAACTGCAAGAGTTTTAGAAAAACTAAGCTTAGAATAAATATGAAAATTGCATTAAAGGAAATTGCTGATCTTATCAACGGGAAAATATCTGGTCCCGATGATATCATAATCTCTTCGGTTGCCAGGATTGATGATGCTAAAAGAGGTGAGATCACATTTCTTTATTTACCTGCCTACGAAAAATATTTTCCTGAAACTAAAGCTTCTGCAATTATTGTTAAACCGGATTTTAAGAAATCAAGAAACGATATTACTTATATAGTATCAGATGAGCCGGATAAAGCTTTTGCAAAAATTATTCTTCGTTACTTCTCCCCTGAATTTCCGCTGAAAGGAATAGATAAAACAGCTTTTGTTGATGAGACAGCCAGGCTTGGAAATAACGTTGCGCTTGGTAAAAACGTAGTAGTATCAGCTGGCTGTAAGATTGGTAACAACGTTAAGATTTTTCATAATACTGTTTTGCTTGAAAATGTTGAAGTTGGAGACGGATCAATTATTTTTCAGAATGTTAGTGTTAGAGAGGACTGTAAAATTGGCAAAAGAGTAATTCTTCATCCCGGCGCTGTTATCGGTTCAGATGGATTTGGATTTAATCCTGATGATAAAGGTGTTTATCATAAAGTTCCGCAGATTGGTAATGTTGTAATTGAAGATGATGTTGAGATTGGTGCAAATGTTGCAATAGACCGCGCAGCTTTTGGTTCAACCTTGATTAAAAAGGGAGTCAAAATTGATAACCTTGTACAAATTGCACACAATGTTATTGTTGGGGAAAACACGGTACTCGCTTCACAGGTTGGTATTGCAGGAAGTACAAAGGTTGGAAAGAACTGCATCCTTGCTGGTCAGGTTGGAGTAATTGGTCACATTGAATTAGCCGATAACACTGTGCTGATTGCTCAATCCGGTGTTTCAAAATCTATTAAAAAGCCAGGTTATTATTTCGGTTCGCCTGCAAAGGAATTAAGAACAGCTAAAGTGATTGAAGCACATATAAGAAACTTACCCGGTTATTCTGACAGGATAAAGCAGCTTGAAGAGGAAGTAAAAAATCTAAAGGAACAGGTTAACAATAACGCTTAAAATATTTTCATCAGCTAATCTTCAATTGCCTTCTGCCCACCATTTATTGTATTTCAGAACTCATTATACTATTTTACTCATTAATTTTTAATAATAAACCTTAAACTATTTCACGGATGACTTATGCTAGAATTGCAAAGAACCATTGCAAAAAAAGTTTCGATGAAAGGAACCGGTTTGCATACCGGAACCGAATGCACATTAACTTTTAAACCGGCACCGGAAAATCATGGAATAAAATTCGTTCGGGCAGACCTTGGAGGCAAACCGGAAATTCCGGCAATTGCAGATAATGTTGTTGATGTTTCCCGCGGAACTACTATCGGAATTGGCGAGGCTAAAGTTCATACTGTTGAGCACGTGCTTGCAGCAATCGTCGGGTTTCAGATCGATAATATTATTATTGAGGTTGTTGGAATTGAGCCCCCTGTTGGTGATGGAAGTTCTCTCCTTTTTTGCGAGGCACTTCAAAAGGCAGGATTTGAACAGCAAACTGTACCCAAGGATTATCTTATCATCGATCAGACAATAATGCACCATGAAGATGATAACCAGATAGATATTGTTGCGCTACCACTTGATAACTACAGGGTAACTGTTATGGTAGATTACCAAAACCCTGCATTAGGCAGCCAGCATACCGGTTTGTTCGATCTTGAAAAAGAATTTGAAAAAGAATTTGCTCCTGCTCGTACGTTCTGTTTTTTAAGTGAAGTTGAAGAGCTAGCTAACCAGAATTTAATTAAAGGCGGTGATCTCAATAATGCAATTGTAATTTTAGATCACGATTTGAATAAGAAGGAATATAAAAACCTTACTTCCAGACTGGGGCTTAAAGAAGAAATGTTTGCGGGAGATAACGGAATACTTAATAATAAAAAGCTTCGTTTTAAAAATGAACCTGTAAGACATAAACTTTTAGACCTTATGGGAGACCTTGCTCTTATTGGCGCCCCGATTAAAGCACAGATACTTGCTGCAAGACCGGGACACAAAGCAAATGTTGAATTTGCTAAGCAGGTTAGAAAACTTTACCAACAGAAAAAACTGGTAAAGAAATTCCAGCTGGTTAAAAAAGAAGGTGTTATTTTTGATTCTGCAGCTATCGAGCGAATTCTTCCTCATCGTTATCCGTTCCTGCTGGTTGATAAAATTGTTGATCTTGAAATTGGTAAAAGAGTTGTCGGCGTAAAATCAGTTACTTATAATGAGCCATTCTTTCCAGGTCATTTCCCGGGAAACCCAATTATGCCCGGTGTGTTAATACTTGAAGCAATGGCTCAAACAGGCGGAGTGTTTTTGCTTAACTCAATTCCCGATCATGAAAATAAAATTGCATACTTTATGCAGATCAATAATGCAAAATTCAGGAAACCCGTTCTGCCTGGTGATCAGCTTTTTATGGTAATTGAAATGGTAAATCAAAAAAGTAAAGTGATTACCATCAAAGGGAAATCATACGTAAATGATTTACTCGTTGCTGAAGCTGATTTTATGGTTGCTATTGTTGATAAGCCGAACAACGATAAAGATCGATAAAATTAGAAATGAACAAAATCCATCCAACGGCAATTGTAAGTAAAAATGCATCCATCGGGAATGATATTACGGTAGCTCCGTATGCCATTATCGAAGATGATACGGAAATTGGAAACAACGTTGAGATAGGTCCCCACGCTGTTCTTTACAACGGTGCCCGAATAGGAAACAAGGTTAAGATTAAGCAGGCAGCTTCTGTTGCACATGTTCCGCAGGATTTAAAATTTGGCGGGGAGGATTCAGTATTTATAATCGGCGATAATACTGTTATTCACGAATATGTTACTTTGCACCGCGGCACAAAAGAAACCGGCAAATCGCAAATTGGCAAAAATTGTTTGTTGATGGCTTATTGTCATGTTGCTCACGACTGCTCCGTAGGTGATAATTGTATCTTAGCAAATACTATTCAAATGGCTGGTCATGTTCATATTGAGGATTGGGTTATTATAGGCGGTATATCTTCTATCCATCAATTTGTTTCAGTTGGTCAGCATGCAATGGTTGGTGCAAACACATATATTACCCAGGATGTGCCGCCTTATGTTATTATAGCAGGAACACCAGCAAAGTATTTCGGGCTTAATGTTATTGGGTTAAGACGCAGAGGATTTTCAAACGAAGATATTAGTATTCTTAAGGAAGCATTCAATTACTTATACGATAAATCGTTAAATGTATCGCAGGCGATGGTAAAAATTGAT